>CALCBL010000038.1 GCA_937897495.1 uncultured Burkholderiales bacterium | reverse complement strand
TTCGCGCTGCACGCAGTTTGGATGAGTCCATTGCCGCACTAAAAGCGGCCAAACTTGAACAAGTCAAACAGTTTCACAGCAGCTATTACGGCGCCAGCCACAGTGAGTTCGCCTTGGTAGGCGACTTTGACAGCGACGCAGTCAAATCTCAAATCACGCAACTCTTTGGTGACTGGAAAAGCCCTAAAGCCTACACGCGCTTGAAGGCTGAAAGCAAAGTAGCCAAGCCAGGCGCCACTCAATTGGAAGCGCCCGACAAAGCCAATGCTTTCTTTTTGGCTGGCTTGCCTTTGTCACTGCAAGACACACAAGCAGACTTTGTGCCCTTGCAGTTGGCCAACCGCGTATTGGGCGGCGGCGTCAAATCGCGCCTGCTTGACCGCTTGCGCCAAAAAGATGGCTTGAGCTACGGCGCTGGCAGCCAACTCAGTGCCAGTTCATTTGAGCCCTCAGGCATGTGGGTGCTGTATGCCATTTATGCACCGCAAAATCTGGCTAAATTAAAGGCGGGTGTGCAAGAAGAATTGGCCAAGTTTGTCAAAGACGGCATCACCGCTGAGGAGCTGACAGATGCCAAAAAAGGCTGGCAAGAAGAACGCAAAATAAGCCGTGCGCAAGATCGAGCCTTGGCGGCCGGGCATGTGGCGCAAACTGCAGCCAACCGAACGCTGGCCTTTGTTGAAAAAGTGGACGCTCAAATTGAAGCTACCACTTTAGAAGAAGTTAATACGGCCATTCGCAAGACTTTAGACCCCGCCAAATTTCTGAACATTTACGCAGGGGATTTTGCGGCGGCTGCTAAAAAGTAAACCATAACAAGACCCTGTAAAAAAAGCCGCTCTTCATACGAAGGAGCGGCTTTTAAACTTTGAGCAACCGTTAAGTTGCGATTGATCAGTTAGGCACTTTGCCTTCTACGCCTTTAACGTAGAACTTGATACCACCCAAGAACTTGTCATCGGCGACAACATCTTTGGCCAGAACTTCTTTGCCGTCTTGGCCCACGATAGGACCTTTCCAGATTGCGAAGCTACCGTCTTTCAGGCCAGCCTTGATTTCATCAACGCGTTTTTTGATGTCGTCAGGCACATCGGTTGCCACATTGACCATGTCGATGGCGCCTTCTTTCACGCCCCACCAGCTTTGTCCTGTGGTCCATTTGCCATCAAGGGCTTCACCCACGGACTTGATGTAATAAGGTGCCCAGTTGATCACAGCCGAGCCCAAGTGAGCCTTAGGACCATAGGCTGTCATGTCAGAGTCCCAACCGAAAGCGCGCTTGCCCATTTTTTCGGCAGTTTGCAACACAGCAGAAGAGTCAGTGTTTTGCATCAACACGTCAGCACCACCATTGATCAGGGCTGTAGCCGCTTCTGTTTCCTTTGGGGGATTGAACCACTCGTTGATCCAAACCACTTTGGTCTTCACTTTAGGGTTGACAGATTGCGCACCCATTGTGAAGGTGTTGATGTTGCGAATGACTTCAGGAATTGGAATGGAAGCCACAACACCCAAGGTGTTTGTTTTGGTCATCTTGCCCGCAATCACGCCAGCCATGTAAGCACCTTCATAGGTACGGCTGTCGTAGGTGCGCATGTTGTCGGCTGTTTTGTAACCGGTGGCATGTTCAAACTTGATTTCTTTGTTGTCTGCGGCCACTTTGAGCATGGGATCCATGTAACCAAATGTGGTGCCGAAGATCACTTTGTTGCCTTGGCTGGCCAAGTCGCGGAAGTTGCGCTCGGCATCGGCGCTTTCTGGCACTTTTTCAACAAAGGTGGTGACGATCTTGTCGCCAAATTGTTTTTCTAGTTCTTTGCGCGCGTTGTCGTGTGCAAATGTCCAGCCACCGTCGCCCACTGGGCCAACATAGACAAAGGCCACTTTGAGGGGTTCAGCTTTAGGTGCTGCTGCAGGTTTTGCTTCTTCTTTTTTGCCGCAGGCCACGAGAGCGGCAGCAGTGACCAAAGAAATGGCGGCGATTTTGAGAATCGATCGCTTGTTCAGAACTGTCATGAAATTTCCTTTGTTGGATGGACTGGGTTGGACGAAAAAAGCATTATGAACTGGGATGAAAGGGTTTGCCTAGCGATGCTGGCATATTGACCCGAATCCAAGCAGGATTTCGTGAGATCAAGGCCAACACCACAATGGTCGCCAAATAAGGCAAGGCGGAAAGCAACTGGCTGGGCACTTGCACACCCAAGCCTTGCAAATGAAACTGCAGCATGGTCACCCCGCCAAAAAGGTAAGCACCAAGCAATATTCGCGCTGGTCGCCAGGTAGCAAAAGTAGTCAAAGCCAAGGCAATCCAACCCTTGCCCGCCACCATGCCTTCAACCCACAAGGGCGTGTAGACAACCGAGATGTAGGCACCCGACAGACCGCACAAAGCACCGCCCACCATGACGGCCAAAAAACGAATTCGGCGGACTGAATAACCAAGCGCATGCGCCGATTCGGGAGATTCACCGACCGAACGCAGCACCAAACCTGTGCGCGTTTTGTACAAAAACCAAATGAGTGCCAAAACAAAAGCAATCACCCCGTAAACCAGCGGGTGTTGTTTGAAGAAAGCAGCACCTACAAGAGGAATGTCTGCCAAGAAAGGGATTTCAAACTGAGTTCGCGGAGGCAGTTTTTCTTGCACGTACGTAATGCCCACAAAGGCTGAAAAGCCCACCCCAAACAAACTCAATGCCAAGCCTGTGGCGTACTGATTGGTGCCAAGGTAAATGACCATGACCCCAAAAATGGCACCCAGCAAGGCGCCGGCCCCCATGCCTGCCAAGAAGCCCGCCATGTCGCTGCCGGTGTGCACCACTGCGGCAAAACCAGCAATGGCAGCGCACAACATCATGCCCTCAGCGCCTAAGTTAACGACACCGACTTTTTCATTGATGAGCAAACCCAAGGCGGCGATGGCCAGCACAGTGCCTGCATTCAAAGTAGCTGCTATGAGCAATGCATACGACTCCATCAGGCCCTCCCACTCTGCCAACGCAATCGGTATGCCACCAATGTGTCGCATGCCAACAAGCTAAACAACAACAATCCCTGAAACACGCCCGTGATGGACTTGGGCAGACCCATGCGCGATTGCGCCAACTCACCGCCAATGTAGAACATGCTCATGAGGACAGCTGAAAACACAATGCCAACCGGATGCAAGCGCCCCACGTAGGCCACGATGATGGCCGCAAAACCATAGCCAGAAGGGATGTAAGGTGTCAGCTGCCCAATGGGCCCTGCCACTTCCAAAGCACCCGCCAGGCCTGCAGCCCCACCCGATGTGAGCAGCGCCAACCACAAAGCTTTGCGCGAAGAAAAACCCGCATAGCGCGCTGCAGAGGGTGCCAAGCCTCCCACCTGCTGCGCAAAGCCTGAGCGAGTTCGGAATAAAAAGATCCAAACTGCGGCAACACCGACCAAAGCCAATATCAGCCCTACAGAAACACGTGAGCCGCTCATCAGGCGTGGAATTTGGGTGACAGCTTCAAAGGATTTGGTTTGCGGAAAGTTATAGCCCGCAGGGTCTTTCCAAGGGCCATACACCAAATACCCCAACACCATGTCGGCCACATAGACCAGCATCAGGCTGACCAAAATTTCGTTGGCGTGAAATTTGTCTTTAAGCCAAGCCGTGATGGCCGCCCAAAACATACCCCCTGCAACACCCGCCAAAACCACAGCCACCACAATCCAGCGGCCCGTTTCTTTGTCGGCCAACAATGCCACACCGCCGGCCGCCACAGCGCCAATGACAAACTGCCCTTCAGCACCAATGTTCCAAACATTGGAGCGAAAACAAACAGCCAAGCCCAAGGCAATGATCAACAAGGGCGTGGCCTTCACCATCAGTTCGCCCAAAGCATAGGCAGACTTCAGGGGCTCCAAAAAAAACATTTGCAGACCACGCACAGGGTCTTTGCCAAGCAACACAAACAAGCCGATACCCAAAGCAACCGTGATGAGCAAGGCCAACAGCGGCGAGCCATAGCGCCAAAGCTCAGAAGCTTCAGGGCGCAGTTCTAGCTTAAGCATGCGCGCTCCACAAACCGCTCATCCATTCGCCAATTTGAGCCACCGTAGCATCTTTGCGTTGAATAGAGGGGGAAATTTGGCCGTTGGCCATGACATACAGGCGATCAGAAATTTCAAACAATTCATCTAACTCTTCGCTCACCACAAGGACGGCACAGCCCGCATCTCGCAAAGCCAAGAGCTCGCTGCGAATTTGCGCCGCAGCACCCACATCGACGCCCCACGTGGGTTGCGACACGAGCAGCACTTTAGGTTTGGCATCGATCTCGCGACCCACAAGGAATTTTTGCAAATTGCCGCCCGACAAAGATTGCGCAGGTGCTTGAGCACCATTGGCTTTGACATTGAATTTTTGAATGATTTTTTGAGCTTGCGTTTGCAGTGCTTGGGTGTCAATCCAGCCACTCGATGAAATGGCCTCGCCTCTGGTGAGCAGCAGGTTGTGCGCCAGACTGAGCGAGGGCACAGCGCCTCGCCCCAACCTTTCTTCGGGCACAAAATGCAGACCTGCTTGGCGACGTTCTTGAGGCCCCACTTGACCGACAGCATGTCCGTCTAAAAGCACAGAGTCGGCTAAAGCACGCGTGTCTTCAC
>CALCBL010000037.1 GCA_937897495.1 uncultured Burkholderiales bacterium | reverse complement strand
AGTGGCAAGATCATCAGCGGGTTTGATGTCATGCGCACCTTGGCCTTGGGCGCTGATTGGTGCAACAGTGCCAGAGGGTTTATGTTTGCCTTGGGCTGTATTCAAGCGCAAACCTGCCATACCGGCAATTGCCCCACAGGTGTGACCACGCAAGACCCCAAACGCCAGGTTGCGCTGGTTGTTCCCAGCAAAGCCGATCGCGTGAGAAATTTTCACCGTCAAACTTTGGAGTCTGTTCAAGAGATGCTTCAAGCGACTGGCTTGTCTGCCCCCTCTGATCTGAGGCTGAATCACATCATGCGCCGCGTTAGCGAGCACGAGGTTCAAAACTTATCCGACTTGATGTTGAGTGTGAAGGGGGGTGCTTTGCTTGAACCCCAAGACTTGGAAGGCTTGTTTGCTAAATACTGGCAGGCAGCCAGTCCCGACAGCTTTCAGTTGTCGACGACCTCGAATTAAAGCCTTTTGTGCCTGCAAAAGGTGGGTGCTCTGTGCGAGTGCCTCACAGGCTTTGATGGCTGTTCAGATAAACTGAACCCATCTCCAATTTCTTGGTATTTCTCCTATGTCACTCCTTAATTTGTCGATCGCCACCACTGACTACGATCATTTTCGAGACATTCGCTTGGGCTTCGTGAAACCAGAGGGCATTGATTTAAATTGGCTCAATTTAGGTCATCACGAGTGTTTTGCAAGATTCACGGCCAATCGTGAGTTCGATATTTCTGAATTGTCTTTTGCCAAGTTCACCACACAAGTCACGCGGCCAGACAGCGACATCATTGGCTTGCCCATTGTGTGTTCGCGTCTGTTTAGATTCAGCTCCTTTTATGTGAATAAAAAATCCGGCATCAAGTCCGCCCAAGACCTGATTGGTAAAAAAGTAGGATCGCCAGAGTGGGCACATTCAGCCGCGGTGTACATGCGCGGATGGCTTCACAACGACATGGGTGTGAAGTTACAAGATGTGCACTGGTACCAAGCAGGCGCCAACGCGCCAGGCCGCGAAGAGAAGGTGGAAATTACTTTGCCAGAGGGCGTGAAGCTCACGCGTGTTGCCGATAAATCTTTGAGCGAGATGCTGGCTTCAGGTGAAATTGATTGCGCCATCATTGCGCGTCCGCCAACTTGTTTCTTAGAAGGCCATCCCGATGTGGTTCGACTCTTCCCCGATTTTTTAGACATGGAAGACGAGTTCTTTGCGCGCACCAAAGTCTGGCCCATCATGCACATCATTGCCATGAAAAAGAGTGTGGTCGATGAAAA
>CALCBL010000036.1 GCA_937897495.1 uncultured Burkholderiales bacterium | reverse complement strand
GCGAAAGTTTTTCACCATCACTTTGCCTGGCGCCAAGTACGGTTTGATTTCTGCGTCCTTGGTCAGCTTTACTTTGGTCATGACTGATTTTGGCATTCCCAAAGTCATTGGTGGCAACTTCAACATGATGGCCACCGATATTTTCAAGCTGGTCATTGGTCAGCAAGATTTCGCTAGAGGCTCTGTGGTGGCTTTGCTGCTTTTGTCGCCAGCCGTTTTAAGCTTTGGTGTAGACCGCTATGTCAGTGCTCGCCAAACAGCCATGTTAAGCGCAAGAGCGGTGGCGTTGACGCCCAAACCCGACGCGCGCCATGACCTGCTCATGATGTCTTTTTGCACCTTCATTGCATGCCTCATGCTGGCCATGTTGGGCATGGCCATTTTTGCATCTTTCGCCAGTTTTTGGCCGTATAACCTTGCGCCCAGCCTAGTGCATTACAAGCTGGGTTTGATCGATGGCGATGTGGGCCAAGGTTTTATCAACAGCTTGAAAATGGCATCGGGTACGGCCGTCTTTGGCACCTTGCTGGTCTTTGTCACAGCCTATTTGCTTGAAAAAACCAAAGGCATGAACTTGGTTCGCGCACCCCTTCATTTGCTGGCCGTGATACCCATGGCTGTGCCTGGATTGGTCTTGGGTCTGGGTTATATCTTTTTCTTCAACATGCCCAGCAACCCATTGCACGGCATGTACCAAAGCATGGCCCTGCTAACCCTTTGCACCATTGTTCACTTTTACACCACAGGGCATTTAACGGCCACCACGGCACTGAAGTCTTTGGATGCCGAATTTGAATCGGTCAGTGCTTCTCTCAAAGTGCCTTTTTACAAAACCTTCTGGCGCGTGACATTGCCCATTTGCACACCGGCCATGGTGGACATTGCGCGTTATTTTTTCATCAATGCCATGACCACTATTTCGGCGGTAGTTTTTTTGTATTCACCCGAAAACAAAGTAGCCGCCATCGCCATTCTGAATTTGGATGAAGCCGGCGACATTGGCGCGGCTGCGGCCATGGCTGTTTTAATTGCACTTATTTCAGCTTGTGCCACTGTATTTTTTGCTTGGCTCAGCTGGTTTGTGGACAAACGAACGCAAGCTTGGCGTCGACGATAATTTTGATTCTGATCTGATACAGTTTTTAAATCACTTTAAGACAAGAGACACATTCACCATGCAACGCGAAGCCATTCTTCTCACACCCGGCCCCTTAACCACCACCCTGCGTACCAAGCTGGCCATGCTGCGAGACTGGGGCTCTTGGGACAGTGAGTTCATTGCCATGACCGCACGGGTTCGCAAAAGCTTGTTAAACATTGTTCACGGACACGAAACCCATGTGGTGGTGCCACTTCAAGGCAGCGGCACCTTTAGCGTGGAAGCTGCAGTGGCCACAGTGGTCCCCCCAAGCGGCCACATTTTGGTTTTGGACAATGGCGCATATTGCAAACGTGCAGCCAAACTCTCCACCATGATGGGGCGCAAAACCACGGTTGTACCAACACCAGAAGATCAATGCGTCTCGCCCATTGCACTAGAAGCCCTGCTCCAAAAAGACGCCAGCATTACCCATGTGGTGCTGATTCACTGCGAAACAGGTGCGGGGGTTTTAAATCCCCTTCACGACATTGCCAAAGTTTGTGAGAAGCACAACAAGGGTTTGATTGTGGACGCCATGAGCTCCTTTGCTGCGCTAGAAATTGACGCGCGCACCACACGCTTTGACGCACTCATTGCAGCCAGCGGTAAATGCCTAGAAGGTGTGCCTGGCATGGGCTTTGTGTTCATTCGCAAAGCCATTTTGGACAACTGCGCCGGCAACAATTCTTCCTTGGCCATGGACTTACACGACCAATATGTGTACATGGAAAAAACCGGTCAATGGCGCTTTACACCACCCACCCATGTGATGGTGGCCTTGGCAGAAGCCATTCAACAGTTTGAAGAAGAAGGTGGGCAGCCCGCCCGTTTGAAGCGTTACCAAAGCAATTGCAAAACTTTGGTCCAAGGCATGGCCGCTTTAGGCTTTAAGCCCTATTTAGACCCTGCAGTACAGGCACCCATCATCGTGACCTTTCACGCGCCAGCAGATGCGCATTACGAATTTAGAAAATTCTACGAAGCTGCCAAGAAGCATGGCTTTATTTTGTACCCAGGCAAGCTCACTGAAATTGAAACATTCCGTGTGGGCTGCATTGGTGCCATTGGCCCCATCGAAATGCAACAAGCTGTGCATGCTGTGGCTTTGGCATTGGAAGAATTGGGCATTGCCAGCGGCGCTCCCGCTTGAATGTTGTCAGTGACAATGAAATTGTAAATTTGCAAAGGACTGATCATGGCCACCTCCAATGTACACCCTGCGCTTAAAGCAGTTGAAAAAAATGGGGCTCAAAAAGTCAAAGTAGCCGTGAGCGACATCGACGGCATTTTGCGCGGCAAGTACTTGCACATTGACAAATTCAAAGGTGCCGCAGAGCCTTACCCAGCCGGTGGTTTTGGTTTTTGCGACGTGGTGTTTGGCTGGGACTCCTCTGATCAGTGCTATGACAACACCTCCGTCACGGGATGGCAACATGGCTTTCCAGATGCTTTGGCTCGCTTAGATCTAGATACCGCGCGCAATGTACCTTGGGACAACAACGTCCCCTTCTTTCTAGGTGAATTCATCAACAGCGATGGCACGCCACACCCACTTTGCCCACGTCAAACTTTGAAGAAAGTTATAAAGCGTGCTGCCAAAATGGGCGTGAACCCCATGTGCGGCATGGAGTTTGAGTGGTTCAACTTTTTAGAGAACTCTCATTCCTGGGAAAGTAAAAAAGGCGTAGGGCCCACACCACTCACACCTGGCATGTTTGGTTATTCATTGCTGCGCATGAACCAAAATCGCGAGTTCTTCAACGCCATTCAAGACGAGATGCTGCAGTTTGGCGTGCCCATTGAAGGCTTGCACACAGAAACCGGGCCTGGTGTTTACGAAGCCGCCATTGCTTTCAGCGATGCGCTCACACAAGCTGACCGCGCCATCTTGTTTAAAACAGGCACCAAAGAAATTGGTGCGCGCTTTGGCATCATGCCCAGCTTCATGGCCAAGTGGAATGCCGCTTACCCAGGTTGCAGTGGCCATATTCACCAAAGCATGAGTGACGGCAAAAAGAATTTGTTTGCCGATGCCAAAGGCCGTCACGGCATGAGCAAAATGTTTGAAAGTTATTTGGCAGGTCAAGTCGCCCACCTCATGGAATTTGCGCCTATGTTCTGGCCCACCATCAACAGCTACAAGCGATTGGTCGATGGTTTCTGGGCACCCGTCAAACCAACATGGGGAGTGGACAACCGCACCGCCAGTTTCCGTGTCATTGCAGGCTCCCCCAAATCAACGCGGCTGGAAACACGCTGCCCCGGCGCAGACGTCAACCCCTACTTGGCCATGGCCGCGGTCATTGCGGCTGGCCTGGATGGTGTGGAAAAAGGCATGAAGCTGACTGCGCCCGCTATTCACGGCACGAATGGCGGCGCTGAAAACATTCCCCGTGCACCCCGCACCCTGATTGAAACCACGCGCAATTTTCAACAGTCCAAAGTAGCGCGCGATTGGTTAGGCGATACATTTGTGGATCACTTCGCCGCCACCCGCGAATGGGAGTGGCGGCAATGGTTAGATGGCGTGACCGACTGGGAACTCAAACGCTATTTTGAAATTATTTAATTGAATCCAACAGATCAAACTGGACATTCACATGAGCATTGAAAAATTTTCTTTTCCGACTCCCATTCACTTTGGCGTGGGAGCGCGCAAGTTAGTCGGGCCCCAATTAAAGAATTTAGGCTTCAAACGTCCCCTCATCGTTACCGACAAAGCCCTCAACGACTTGCCCCTGATGGCCGAGTTCATCGCCCATTTGTCTGGTTTGGAGGTCGCTGTCTATGCCGGCGTGCATGGCAACCCCACCGCCTCGCAAGTCACGGCTGGCGGTGCCGCTTTCAAAGCACACAATGCCGATTGCGTCATTGGCTTAGGTGGCGGCGCATCACTTGACGTTGCCAAGGTGGTGGGCTTATCAGCTACCCAAGAAGGCTCCATCTTGGAATTCGCATGGGACCACCCGCAGGTACGCAGCATCGTCGGCACCTTGCCCTATTTTGTGGCATTGCCTACTACCTCTGGCACTGGCTCCGAAGTGGGCCGCGCCAGCGTTGTGAGCGAAGACGATACACATCAGAAGCGGGTTATTTTCCATCCTAAATTATTGGCCCAAACGGTTTTCGCCGATCCAGAACTGACCTTGGGCTTGCCGGGCAAGATCACAGCAAGCACTGGCATGGATGCACTCACTCACAACATCGAAAGTTATTTGTCGCCCGCCTACCATCCCTTGTGCGATGGCATTGCGTTAGAAGGCACTCGCATTGGCGCTGCTGCACTGCATACAGCTGTGCATGAGCCCAACAACCTCAAGGCCCGCAGCGACATGATGATGTCGTCCATGATGGGCGCCATTGCCTTCCAAAAGGATTTGGGTGCGGTGCACTCTTGCGCGCACGCATTGGGTGCAGTGGTCGACATGCACCACGGCCTAGCCAATGCACTCATGATCGACGTGGTCATGGCCTGGAACTACGAGGCCGTTCCTGAAAAATTCAATGAATTGGCACATGTCTGCAAGGTCCAAGGTGGCGGCAGCGCTTTTGTAGCGTGGCTCAAAGAATTGAAAGCGTCGATTGGCATTACCGGCACTTTGTCTTCGCATGGCGTGAAACCAGAACACATGGCTCGCTTGGTTGAAATTGCCACTGCCGATATTTGCCACCAAACCAATCCACGTCCTTGCACAGCTGCTGATTTTGAAAAGCTGTTCAAGGCTGCGATGTAATTCAGGAACGGTGTTTCATGTCTTCTCATCCTCAACGTCTGAAAATTGGCATCTCTGCATGCTTCTTTCATCCAGATCAAGAGCGTCCTATCTTCAAAGGTAAGACGCTTCAATACATTGAGCAGTCGGTGGCGCATTGGGTCATGTCGCAAGGCGACTTGGCGGTCATGATTCCATCGCCCGAAGGTGATACGCAAGTGGGCGATGCGCAAATCGCTGACTATGCGCAATGGTTAGACGGCGTGGTGCTAATGGGCGGCAGCGATGTGTGGCCGGGAAGTTATGGCGAAGAAGTAATGGACCCGCGCTGGGCAGGCGACCGTGTGCGCGATGCTTATGAAAAGAAGCTGATTGAATCTTTTGTGGCTGCTGGTAAGCCGGTGCTGGGCGTATGCCGAGGCATGCAAATGATCAATGTGGCTTTTGGCGGCACTTTGTACCAAGACATTGCCACGCAAAGACCCGATGCCCTGATGCACCGCGACGGCGTAAAGTACGATCTCAATTTGCACGAGGTGCAGTTCGAACCCAATAGCAAACTGTCTAAGTTATTGGGCGGCGCCACCAAAGCCAAAGTCAACAGCATTCACCATCAAGGCGTGAAAGATCTGGCCGCCAATTTTGTGGTGGAAGCTTTCTGCCCTCATGACCACATTCCAGAAGCCATTCGACTACAAGGCGACGCTTATGTGGCCGCCGTGCAATGGCATCCTGAGTTTCACAAATCGACCTTAGGCACCTTGAATGACGCGCCTATTCTGACTGACTTTTTAAATGCAGCACGTAAGAAGCAATAAGCTTAGGCGTACCTTCTTCAAATAAAAACACCGCACCACATTGGATTTGTATGAAACTGCTTGACGTCGTCAACCCTGCCACCGATGAACTGATTACTCAACTTCGCATCGATGATGGCGCAGCCGTGGCCATCAAGGCCCAAAAAGCACGCAATGCACAAGCAGCATGGGCTGCTACGCCTTTGGCAGATCGCATGGTGTGCATTCAACGCTTTCGAGCTTTGGTTGTAGCGCAACTTGAAGACTTGGCCAAAACCATGACCCAAGAAACCGGCAAGCCCCTTGGACACTCGCGCAATGAATTGAACGGTTTTTTAGGACGCGTAGATTTTTTCTTGGCAGAAGCAGAAAGTATTCTCAAAACCGAAACGGTTTACAAGCAAGACGGTATGTGCGAGCAAATTCAGCACATCCCACTTGGTGTGATTGGCAACATCTCTGCGTGGAACTACCCGTGGTTTGTGGGTGGCAATGTGTTTGTACCCGGCCTCCTCATGGGCAATGCCATTCTTTACAAACCCTCAGAATTTGCAGCCATGAGTGGCATGGCCATGGCCCGATTGCTGCACGAGGCCGGTATCCCAGAAGATGTCTTTGCCACCCTCATTGGCGCGGCAGACACAGGCAATGCCTTGCTTGCTCAACAACTTGACGGTATGTTCTTTACTGGTTCATTGGCCACTGGACAGCACATTGCCAACATCATGGGGCCCCGCATGACCAAGCTGCAATTAGAGTTAGGCGGCAAAGATCCCACCTATGTTTGCGCCGATGCCGACCCCGTAGCCGCCGCACAATCATTGGCCGATGGCGCCATGTACAACGCAGGTCAAAGTTGCTGTTCCGTCGAGCGCATTTACGTGCATGCCAGCATTCACGACCAATTCGTTCAAGCCTTGGTCGACACCGTTCGCACTTTCAAAATGGGCGATCCCATGGCCGCGGACACCTACTTGGGTCCGCTGACACGCGCACCTCAACTGAAAGTTTTGGAAGATCAAATTGCCGATGCCAAAGCCAAAGGCGCGCGTTGCTTGTTGGGGGGGCAACGCAGCCAAGGCCCCATGGGTGGCAAAGGCAATTGGTTTGAGGCCACGGTGTTTGACAACGTGAACCACAGCATGTCCCTCATGCGCGACGAAAGTTTTGGGCCCATCATTGGCATCCAAAAAGTAAGTAGCGATGCAGAGGCCATTCGCCTCATGAACGACACCGTGTATGGCCTGACCGCAGGCGTCTACACACCCAACGAACAACTAGCACGCGAAGTCCTTTCGCAAGTTCGCGCAGGCTCTGTCTACTGGAACTGCTGTGACCGCGTCAGTCCACGCTTGCCATGGAGTGGCTATGGCCATTCAGGCATTGGCCTGACTTTGTCGCGCGAAGGCATGGCTACTTTCACACGTCCCAAAGCTTGGCACTTGCGCAGCAACTGACATGCGCCTGGCCTTGTTTGACTTAGACCACACGCTGCTCGATGGCGACAGCGATCAACTGTGGTGTGACTTTCTCATTGACAAAGGTTTGCTCGACAAGGCCATCTTTTCTGCCAAAAACGAAGCCATGGCGCGCGACTACAAAACGGGGGCCGTCAATGTGCAGGTATTTTGTGAGTTTTACATTGGCACCTTGACGCTCAAAGCACCTGCTGACTGGGAAGTAATTCGTCAAGAATTTTTAAGCACATGGATAGCACCGCGTTTGTGCGCCGGTGGCAAAGCACAAATCAAAACCCATCAAGCCAAGGGCGATCGAGTGGTCATGACCACCGCCACCAACCGCTTCATCACTGAATTGACAGCCCAACACTTAGGCGTGCAAGACCTCATTGCCACCGATGCTGAAATACAAAAGGGTTTGTTCACCGGCAAAACAGCTGGTGTGCTGAACATGCGCGAAGGCAAAGTCACCCGCCTTAAGATGTGGTGCAAGGCGCAAGCATTAGACTGGGCTCAGCTTGAAACTTGGGGCTACAGCGATTCCATCAACGACCTGCCACTCCTAGAAGCCGTCACGCACGCCACCGTGACACAAGGCGATGTGAAGTTAAGGGCGGAGGCCGCCAAACGGGGTTGGCCCCAAATTGAGTGGTTTTAGTCAAGCCGTTTTAACTTTTTAGCCAACACAGGATTCACATGACGAGCACTGTATTCACCGACATTGACTGGGACAAAGACGGTAAGCAAATTGGTACGCTCAACCTGCCCCACTCGCCCGACGACGATGCATGGGGTGTGATTCCTTTTCCCGCTGCTTCCATCAAAAATGGTAAAGGCCCTGTGGTGGTGCTGACTGGCGCAGTTCATGGCGACGAGTACGAAGGCCCCATTGTTATTTCGGAGTTGATGCGCAACATCGAAGCCCAGGAAGTTACGGGTCAACTGATCTTGCTCCCCACCTTCAATGCGCCAGCCTTAAAAGCGGGGCGACGCACATCCCCCATCGATCAACTGAACCTGAACCGCGTCTTTCCCGGTGATGACTACGGCTTACCAACGCAGCAAATTGCCAGGTATGTCACTGACCATCTTTTTAGCAAGGCGAATTTCTACATTGACTTGCATGCGGGTGGCCGCTCCTTGTTTATCCAGCCTAGCGCCCATGTGGTCATGGCAGAGGGCATGCCCGCTGAACTCATTCAAGCCAATGCACGCTTAGCGGAGGCATTTGGCGTAGGCATCACCGTTCAGACCAGCAACATGGGCGACTACCGAACCTCTGCAGGGTATGTCACCTTCAAGGGCATTCCCATGCTTGCCGCCGAAATGGGCATGGGCGGTTGGGCCACGGCAGACTCTGTTCGGGCCACACGTGAAGCCACACACAGAGTGCTCAAGCACACCGGGGTTTTGCCAAATATCGAAACTTGTCCAGGCGAAAAAACGCAATGGACTCGCATTCATGGCACTGAAGCCTACGTGTTTGCACCCATGGATGGCTACTTCGAAAGACACTTCGCGCTAGGCGATGAGATTCAAAAAGGACAAGTGGCAGGTTTAATGCACCACTTAAACCGACCCAACCTAGAGCCCGAGGCTGTGTACTTTCAATCAAGCGGCACGCTCTACGCCCACGGTTTAATTGGGCAAGTCCGTGCGGGGCAAAATTTGGCGGTGTTGGTTGAAAAGGTTGAATCGCCTATTTAAATCACAATGCCTCTCAAGGCTCTGGCACACAACACAAGGCCACTAAGGCATAAAAAACTGTAGATGAAGGGCTTGAGAAAAGCCGCTTGAATTCGAAGTGCCAATTGGTGTCCCAGCCAAACACCCGCAATGGCAAAAGGCAGGAGCAGCATCAAGCATTTCCACAGCTCTATATTGTTCAGACCCCCTGCTACACCCACCATGCACAGCGCAATGGATGACAGGCCAATGATGGTCATCGGCATGGTCGCCCTGATTAAAAATGGATCCGACAAGCGCTGCGAAAGCCAGGACATGACAACCGGCCCAGCTGTGCCAAACATGGTTTCGACAAGCCCCATCATGAAACCTGCCAAGTGACGCATCGATGGCCGGAGTTGGACCGCCACTGCAGCGCCCTTGAGACCTCGCCAGCCAATGTAGATCACATAGAGTCCCAAGCAAAGAAGCAGGCCATCACCCTGAGTGATGCGCATGAGCACAATGCCAGCGACTGCGCCAAAAATAACCGAAGGCAGCAAAGGCGGCAACTCTTTCCACATGACTTGCCGAAAATTCAAGCCCGTGTGCAAGATGGCTGCAGGCACATCAATCAGAAGCATCAAGGGAACCACCATTGCAAGTGGCCAATCCCATGCCAACAAAGGAACAATGATCAGGGCAGAACCGAACCCTGCAATACCCAGCACAAAATAGCCTACAAAAACGACTGCAAATTGATACAGACCCGCTTCCATTTAGTTCAAAACACCGTGTGCAATGACGCAAGCTGCGTCCACCGTAAAGGCATTGCTGGCAATGGCCTCAACAACTTGCTTGGATGAAAGACACGTCAATTCACTCACCTCACCGTCTTGATTGACAGGCGTCACATCAGGCGGAACAAGCAGGTTGTAAACCCACAATGTTTCATGGTGCCAACCCGTTGCCACTGCACGGCAGGTACTCACATGGCCATGAGAGACCGCAGTCAATGCCAAGGTCTCAGAAAGTCCAGCCTCTTCAGCCATTTCTCTAACAGCGCAGGTTTGAAGTGACTCACCCACTGGTAAACCGCCTGCGGCAACGTTGTCCAGCATGCCAGGGTCTGTAGGCTTGGTTACAGCTCTGCGGCCACACCATAAATGCCCTTCATGTGTGAAGCCATTCACATGCACAGCATGACTGCGCAAACCAAAAAACCTGAAGGCCGATCGCTCCATTTCAAAAGCCGCGCGCAATAGAGACGTAGGCTCTAAACACTGCGGCCCAGTTCCAATGACATGGTCTTCCCAGAAGCTGAATTTTTCATTGCGCCAACCCGTTACATAACCCAGGTCGTGCAGTTGCTTGGCAAACTCAGCCAAAGCCCTACTTCGAGAAGCAGGCGTTCTCTCTGGAGTATCCCAATGCAAGCCAAGAGGAAGATCAGTCCATTGGCTACTTAAGCTTTGCAGAACTTTGGCATGCGCAGGCATGATGTACCCAGCGGCAGCAGGCGAGCCTCCCAAATACCAAGGGACTGCATCTACTGGCAAGGGCTGCATCGCTTGCTTCAAGCACTGATGCAACACTTGGATTTCTGGAGCGCTGAGAGCGGCCTTGAACTTTTCAATGGCGTTCATGCTGTCTACACATTCAAGTTAGCCCTAGACGCAACGTCAATGCGCCTGATCCCAGTTCAGTCCCACACCCACTTCGGCCAACAAAGGCACTTTGAGTGTGGCTACTTCAGCCATCCATTTTGGCACTGCAACTTTGAGCCACTCAACTTCATCTTCAGGCACTTCAAAAACCAATTCGTCGTGCACCTGCATGATCACTTTGCTTTTGCGTTGTTCTTTGTCAATGCCTGCTTGCACAGCCATCATCGACAGCTTGATCAAATCGGCTGCAGTGCCCTGCATAGGCGCATTGATCGCTGCACGCTCAGCACCCGCACGACGGGGTCCGTTAGGAGAATTGATTTCCGGCAAATACAACCTGCGGCCAAATACAGTTTCAACATAGCCTTGCGATTTGGCTTGCTCGCGCGTTTCGTCCATGTAGCGCTTGACACCTGCAAAGCGTTGGAAGTAACGCTCAATGTAATTTTTGGCAGCGCCATTGTCGATGCCCAAGGCCTTGGCCAAACCAAACGCACTCATGCCGTAAATCAAACCAAAATTAATGGTTTTGGCATAGCGGCGCTGCTCACTCGAAACTTGATCGGGCGTTAAACCAAACACTTCGGCCGCAGTGGCTTTGTGCACGTCCAAGCCTTGATGAAAGGCTTTGAGCAAGGCCTCGTCACCGCTCAAATGCGCCATGATGCGCAACTCAATTTGCGAATAGTCAGCACTGGCAATGAAACTACCAGCAGGTGCCACAAAAGCTTCGCGCACTTTGCGGCCCTCTGCCGTGCGAATGGGAATGTTTTGCAAATTTGGATCGTTGCTGGACAAACGGCCTGTGACGGCCACCGCTTGCGCGTAATGCGTATGCACCCTGCCCGTTCTGGGCAAAGCCATTTGCGCCAGCTTGTCGGTGTAAGTACCCTTCAGTTTGGACAAACTGCGGTGCTCCAAAATGCGCGCAGGCAAAGGGTAGTCTTCTGCTAGTTTTTCCAACACTTCTTCATCGGTACTGCGCGCACCCGTCGCGGTTTTTTTAATGACGGGCAAACCCAGTTTGTCAAAAAAGATTTCACCAAGTTGTTTAGGGCTGCTCAAGTTAAAGGGCTGCCCTGCAATTTCATAAGCTTCAGTTTCTAGTTGCAAAATGCGTTGCCCCAAGGCTTGGCTTTGTGCGGCCAGTGTGGGGCCATCAATTAGCACGCCATTGCGCTCAATGCGAAACAAAGCTTCGCTGGTGGCAATTTCGATGTCATAGATGGCACGCAGTTTGGCATCGGCTTGAATGCGGGGCCAGAGCACACCATGCACATCCAAGCATTGGTCTGAATCTTCACAAGAATACTCAGAGGCTTTTTCGACATCAACTTGTGCAAACGAAATTTGATGCACACCTTTGCCGCACATGTCTTCGTAAGTCAAACCGGTACGGCCAACATGTCGCAATGCCAAACTGGTCAGGCTGTGCGGCTTGTGGACTTCCAGCACATAACTTTGCAGCATGGTGTCGTGTGCATAGCCACGCACCTCAATGCCTTGATTGGCAAACACATGCCGGTCGTATTTAATGTGCTGACCTACTTTGAGTTTGAGCGGGTTTTCAAGCCAAGCTTTGAGCTTGGCCAGAACTTCCAACAAGGGCAACTGCACAGGTGCGTCGGGCCCTTCGTGGCGCAAAGGCAAATAAGCCGCCTCACCCGGTTTGACACTCCAACTGATACCCACCAAATCGGCGCGCATGGCATCGAGCGATGTGGTCTCGGTGTCGATGGCCACACACTCAGCGGCCTCTAACCTCGGCAGCCATGTGTCGAATTGGGTCCAAGTCAAAATGGTTTCGTAGTGTTTGTCGCCAGTGACAGTGACAACCGGTTCTGGCTCAGCAAACAAATCGTCATTGGGGACAAATGCCACTTTGGCAGAGGACTTGCTGTTTGCAGACTCAGGGGCGCCTGCTCCACGGCTTCTGACCAAACCTTTGAAGCCATACTTTTCATAAAAAGCCAACAAGTCGGCTTCGTTGGGCTGCGCTAACCGAATGGTTTCAAGTGAGGGCAACTCGGGCACGTACTCGTTCAAATCGCAATCGGTGCGAATTTTCAAGAGCTGACGGCCGGTAGGCAACCAATCGACCGCCTTGCGAAGGTTCTCACCCACCACCCCTTTGACTTGATCGGCATTGGCCATCAAGTTATCGAGCGAGCCATATTCAAGCAAAAGTTTGACCGCCGTTTTAGGGCCTACTTTTTGCACGCCTGGCACATTGTCGACCGTGTCACCCACCAAAATTTGATAGTCCAACATGAGGCTGGCAGGCACACCAAATTCTTCTTGAACGCCCGCCAAATCACGGCGCTTTCCATTCATGGTGTCGATGATGGTGATATGTTCATTCACCAATTGGGCCAAGTCTTTGTCGCCACTTGAAACCACCACCTCAATGCCTTGCGATGAACCCACAGCAGACAGTGTGCCGATCACATCATCGGCTTCAACGCCAGGTACGTCCAAGACTTTCCATCCCATCAAACGAACCAACTCATGAATCGGCTGAATTTGCGAACGCAAATCGTCGGGCATGGGACTTCTGTTTTGTTTGTATTCTGGGTAAATTTCATCGCGGAAGGTAGGGCCTTTGGCATCAAAGACACACACCGCAAAGTCTGCGGGAATGTCTTTCCGAAGGCGCTCCATCATGTTGATCATGCCTCGGATGGCACCTGTCGCAGGGCTGGCGGGGTCGCCCGGCACAGCTCTCAAATCAGGCATGGCATGAAAGGCTCGGTAGAGGTAACTGGAACCATCCACCAGCAAAAGTGTTTTCTTGTCGCTCATGCCCCAATTGTGCCTGTCCTGAAGCGGGTTTGCCGAGACAAAGTCTGTCAAATTTGGCGCCAACACCCTCTACAATCCCTGCATGCATTTCGCCATGCCCTCGGGCGCCTATTCCACCCTTTCGAACCCCCGCTAAGCCATGGCTGTTTTTACGCCCGTTACCCAAGAGCAAGCAGCTCTGCTGATGTCCCAATTAAGCTTAGGTGAACTGACCGAGTTAAGGGGGATTGAGGGCGGCATCGAAAACACCAACTATTTCGCCACCACCGATTTGGGCGATTACGTCCTGACCTTGTTCGAGCGACTTAATCACGCGCAATTGCCCTTTTATTTGTACCTGATGAAGCACTTGGCAGAAAAAGGCATTCCTGTGCCCAACCCTGCTGCCAATCAAGATGGCGACATTCTGCACACCCTTTGCGACAAACCAGCAGCCGTGGTCAACCGACTGCTTGGCAAAAGCCAACTGGCCCCCGATGCCGTTCACTGCGCTGCGGTCGGTGCCATGATGGCTAGCATGCACTTAGCAGGCGAGGACTTCAACCGCAGCCAACCCAACTTAAGGGGCTTGGCGTGGTGGAACGACACTGTGCCTGTGGTGCTGCCCTACTTAGACACAGACCAATCCAGCCTCTTGCAAAGCGAGTTGGCCTACCAAAATCACATTGCACAGGGTGCCGCTTATCAAGCCCTTCCCAAAGGCCCCGTCCACGCCGACCTTTTCCGCGACAACGTGATGTTCGATGGCGAAAAGCTCACCGGCTTCTTCGACTTTTATTTTGCGGGCAATGACACTTGGTTGTTTGACTTGTCGGTGTGCATGAACGATTGGTGCATCGACTTAAACACAGGAGAGCACGCAGCTGACCGGGCCTTGGCCATGCTGAATGCCTACCAAGAAGTGCGCCCACTTCGTTCCGCCGAGAGACAGTTGCTGCCAGCCATGCTGCGCGCCGGCGCATTGCGCTTTTGGATTTCCCGGCTTTGGGACTTCTATTTACCCAGAGAAGCATCCATGCTTAAACCACACGATCCCACCCACTTTGAACGGGTATTGCGTGCTCGTTTAACTTCGCCCTTTAAGCTCTGGCTATGAAGCTTCAAATCGTTCCTGCCAAGCAGGGCCTAGTCTGGGTCAAACAAGGCATCCGTACTTTTTGGCGTCAGCCATTGGCCTTCACAGGCTTGTTCTTTTTGTTCATGGCGTGGGTTTCTGTCTTGTCCATGGTTCCTTTTATTGGCGCGGCCTTGGCCTTGCTCGTTTTGCCGGCCGCGACTTTAGGGCTGATGGTTGCCACTGAACAGGCAGCCTCCGGAAAATTTCCCATGCCTACTGTGATGCTGGTGGCCTTTCGCGCAGGTCAACAGCGGCTGAAGGCCATGTTGCTACTAGGTGTCCTTTATGCCCTGAGTTTTTTAGCAGTCATGGCCATTTCGGCCCTCGTCGATGGCGGCGGGTTTGCCAAGGTCTATCTGGCCAATGCCCCCATCACACCAGAAGTGGTCAACGATACAGACTTTCAGACAGCCATGTGGTTGACCACCATCATGTACGTGCCTTTGTCAATGCTCTTTTGGCACGCGCCGGCTTTGGTTCATTGGCACGGCGTTCCACCTGTCAAAAGCCTGTTTTTCAGCGCCATCGCTTGCTGGCGCAATTTAGGTGCATTTGCTTTGTATTTGTTGGCATGGGCAGGCGTGTTTGTGGCGGGCGCCATGCTCATCCTGCTCATCAGCAGCGCCTTGGGTGGCAACGATTTATCTGCTGCTGTTCTCATGCCGGGCGCATTGCTCATGGCGGCCATGTTTTTCACATCGGTTTACTTTAGCGTGAAAGACTGTTTTGAATTGCCCGAGCCAGGCAGCGAACACCAAGCATAAAAATCAATGGTGATGGCCATGTGCACCATGCACATGGCGATGTTCAATTTCTTCTGGAATGGCCGCGCGCACATCCAGCACATTCAATTGGAATTGCAAAACTTGACCCGCCCAAGGATGGTTGCCATCCAACATCACGGTGTCGCCTTTGATTTTCAGCACATTGAAAATGGCTTCGCGGCCATCTGGCGTGCGGCCTCGCAATTGACCCCCTACCTTCACGCCAGGCGGGAAATCTTTCTTGGGCATGGTTTGCAGCAAGCTTTCATCGCGCTCACCAAAGGCATCGGTGGCACTCAGTACCAATGTGGTTTGGTAGCCCTTGTCTTGGCCATCTAGCGCCTCTTCAATTTTGGGCAAGGTGTTTTCATAGCCGCCATGCAAATAAGCCATGGGCTCTTCTGCAGCTTCTAACAATTTACCTTGCGCATCGGACACTTTGTATTTCAAGGTCACAACGGTGTCTTTTTCAATTTTCATAAAGTTCTCTTCCTTCGGTCCTAAATTATTCCACAGGTGTTAACTTGGCAACCGACAAGGCCAGCCACTTCACACCATGTCTTGGAAAATTCACTTGGGCCCGCGCATCTGCGCCAGCGCCCTCCACGGCCAAAACCTGGCCCTCACCAAACTTGGTGTGAAACACTTTCATGGCCACTTTGATGCCATGCGAAGGCTCTGCTTTTTGCACAGGCACAGGCGGGCTTTTGTAGGTTTCTGCCGAGCTCAAACTGCTGTGCCCCCATGCAGGCTTGGCTTGAAAAGCTTGGGCGGGTGAAGTCCAGCCGCCGCCCAACCCAGTCGCAAAGCCAGGGTTCTTAGGCGTGATCCATTTCAAACATTCCTCAGGCAACTCATCCAAAAAACGGCTCTTTAAGTTATAGCGGGTTTGACCATGCAGCATGCGCGTTTGAGAATGACTGAGGTACAAACGTTTGCGCGCTCGCGTGATGGCCACATACATGAGTCGGCGCTCTTCTTCCAAACCATCGTAGTCGTTCATGGAGTTTTCGTGAGGAAACAAGCCCTCCTCCAAGCCCGAGATAAACACCGCATCAAACTCCAAACCTTTGCTGGCATGCACCGTCATGAGTTGAATGGCATCCTCACCCGCTTGCGCTTGATTGTCACCTGCCTCCAAGGCCGCATGCGTTAAGAAGGCCGCCAAAGGCGACATCACTTCGCCATCTTCTGCATTGGGTGCCATCTCTGAAGCCGTGGCCTCAGCATCGCGACCAAAACCTTCTTGCGTGACAAAGCTTTCTGCGGCGTTGACCAATTCTTCCAAGTTTTCAACCCGATCGGCACCTTCTTTTTCAGTTTTGTAATGCTCGATCAAACCCGTTTGATCGAGCACCAATTCGATGATCTCGCGCAGAGTCATGCCTGGCGTTTGCTCGCGCATCACATCGATCATGGCCACAAAGCCTGCCAACTTGGCGCCTGCTTTGCCGGCTGTGGTGCTTACGGCATCGTGCAAAGAGCACCCCAAACCTTTGGCAGCATCTTGCAATTGCTCCACACTGCGAGCGCCAATGCCACGCGGCGGAAAATTCACAATGCGCAGGAAACTGGTGTCGTCGTTGGCATTTTCTAAAATGCGCAAATAGGCCAGTGCATGTTTAATTTCAGCACGCTCGAAGAATCTCAAGCCACCATAAACTTTGTAGGGCACACCCGCATTGAACAAGGCAGTTTCCATGACTCGACTCTGCGCATTGCTGCGATACAGCACGGCCACTTCCTTGCGTGTCAAGCCATCGCCTTTGACCAATTGACGAACCTCATCAACCAGCCATTGCGCTTCCGCAAAGTCACTGGTCGACTCATACACTCGCACTGGCTCGCCAGCGCCCTGGTCAGTTCGAAGGTTTTTACCAAGCCTGTTTTTGTTGTTGCCAATCAGGGCGTTGGCTGAGTCCAAAATGTTGCTGTAGCTTCTGTAGTTTTGCTCTAACTTGATTTGGTGCTGCACGCCAAACTCGCGCACAAAGTCGGCCATGTTGCCCACTCGCGCACCTCGGAATGCGTAAATACTTTGGTCGTCATCTCCCACTGCCAACACGGCGCTGCCTTGCTCAGCGGGCAAACCTGCAATCATTTTGATCCAAGCGTATTGCAACTTGTTGGTATCTTGAAACTCGTCAATCAACACATGTTTAAAACGCGAGCGGTAATGCAATCGGATCGAGTCGTTGTCGCGCAGCAACTCATAGGAGCGCAACATCAACTCACCAAAGTCCACTACGCCCTCGCGCTGGCACTGGTCTTCGTAGAGTTGGTAGATGTCTACTTTGCGGCGAGTTTCATCGTCGCGCACATCCACATCTTTGGGACGCAATCCGTCTTCTTTGCACCCGGCAATGAACCACATCAATTGTTTGGGTGGAAAACGCTCATCGTCGACACCGTGCTGTTTGCACAAACGCTTGATGGCCGACAGCTGATCCTGCGTGTCCAAAATTTGAAACGTTTGTGGCAGATTGGCCATTTTGTAATGGGCCCGCAAAAACCGGTTGCACAGGCCATGAAATGTGCCGATCCACATGCCCCGAACATTGACGGGCAACATAGCCTGAAGCCGAAGCATCATCTCTTTGGCGGCCTTGTTGGTGAAGGTCACCGCCAAAACAGCACCCGATCCCACCTGGGAGGTTTGTAATAACCAAGCAATTCGGGTGGTTAATACCCGGGTTTTGCCAGACCCTGCCCCCGCCAAAATGAGGGCCGATTCAGAGGGAAGCGTGACTGCCCTCAATTGCTCTGGGTTCAGATTGCTCAAAAGGGGCGTTTGGTCGTACATCCCCCAATTGTAGAAACTCCTGACGCTTAGTTTTGAAATTGCAAAACAAAACGGGTAGAATCAGCCACCGGGCCCAAGATTCTTGCGCCCGGTTTTTTTTGCCCAAAAAAAGGCACTCAAAACCGGCCAAGCCAAGCGCTCATTCGTTCTTTCAACGATCCTTTTGGAGCTTGGTTAAATGGAAATTTTTGATTACGACAATATCTTGTTGCTGCCCCGC
The DNA here is from genome assembly GCA_937897495.1 of uncultured Burkholderiales bacterium. Lineage (GTDB taxonomy): Bacteria > Pseudomonadota > Gammaproteobacteria > Burkholderiales > Burkholderiaceae_C > Limnohabitans_A. The sequence goes on along the minus strand of CALCBL010000036.1, from coordinate 1,093 downwards.
AAATGCCGCGTGGAAAGCCGATCTGAATGCGATGCCAGTGTTGAGTTAGGCGGCCGCAAATTCCGTCTGCCGGTTGTGCCGGCCAACATGAAGACGGTGGTGAACGAAAAGATTTGCACCTGGATGGCGCAAAACGGTTACTTCTATGTCATGCACCGCTTCGATCTGGACAATGTTCAATTCGTGCGTGAAATGCACGCCAAAGGCTTGTACGCGTCTATTTCATTGGGCGTCAAAGGCCCCGACTACGACACAGTCAACAAATTGGTGGTCGAAGGCCTGACGCCCGAATACATCACCATCGACATTGCGCACGGCCATGCAGAGAGCGTGCACAAGATGATTCAAACTTTAAAAGAAAAGTTGCCCAAGTCTTTCATTATTGCGGGCAACGTGGGCACTCCTGAAGCCATCATTGATTTGGAAAACTGGGGCGCCGATGCCACCAAAGTGGGCATTGGCCCTGGCAAGGTTTGCATCACCAAGCTCAAAACGGGTTTTGGTACAGGCGGCTGGCAGTTGTCAGCGCTTAAATGGTGCGCCCGCGTCGCCACCAAGCCCATCATTGCCGACGGCGGCATCCGTGAGCACGGTGACATTGCCAAAAGCATTCGCTTTGGCGCCACCATGATCATGATTGGCTCGATGTTGGCCGGTCACGAAGAGTCGCCCGGCGCCACTGTCGAGGTGGACGGCAAGCTCTTCAAAGAGTACTACGGCTCGGCCTCAGACTTCAACAAGGGCGAATACAAGCACGTTGAAGGCAAGCGCATTTTGGAGCCCATCAAAGGTCATTTGGCCAACACCCTGATCGAGATGGAACAAGACACCCAAAGCTCGATCAGTTATTCTGGTGGCACCAAGCTCATGGACATTCGCAAGGTAAACTACGTCATTCTGGGCGGCGATAACGCCGGAGAACACCTGTTGATGTAATTCTTCTTTCTATTCAGGGATCAGTACTTTCCCTAGGATTTTGGACAGCCAAATGACAGTTAAAAAGAAGATGATCAGTCATTGATTTTGCAATAAAAGGAAACACCATGCGTCGTGATCAGTTCATCAAATCCGTTTTGGCCTTGGCAGCAGGTTC
>CALCBL010000035.1 GCA_937897495.1 uncultured Burkholderiales bacterium | reverse complement strand
ATGCAAGACGCGAATGCTGTCAGGTTCGCGGTGAAGTATTTCACCTACAACGGTAGAGACCATGGTTTCATGGGCTTGACCCGATGTGGAGGTGCCCATCAAAGCGGTGACAGAACCCGACAAATCAACTCGAACCAAGCACGAATCCATCCACGTGGTTGTTTCGTTTTTAGGGTTAAACAGGGGCTCGAAAGATGAGTTGCCACCCGATGGCTCAAGGCAGGTTGAAATGCCGATGCCAGCCAGTTGGCCTGATTCACGCAAGGCATCGCGTTCTTTGAGTAATTCTTCGTAAGAGGCAGCGTTGAGCGCTTTGGTCATGACCGTGTCGTAGTCGCCTGAATCGTAGGAGGTGCCGCTTGGAATTAAATAGGGGAACTCATCTTTGCCGATCATGTTAAGTCGGCGCAGCGCAATGCGATCTAGTTTGAGGAAGCGTGCGACTTTGTCAATGCCTGTTTCAATGGCATAGTTTGTGGGGGCTTGACCAAAACCACGAACCGCCTCTTGGGGTGTTTTGTGGGTCATGACGGCCATGGCGTCGTAAGACACGCTGTTGATTTTGTAGGGGCCCACAATGGCACCCACTGGTTTGCCCAATTGCAAGGGTGAACGGCCAGAGTAGGCGCCAATGTCGTCCACGGCCTTCATGCGCATGGATTTAATTTCGCCATTGTTTTGAAAGCCCAGCGTGACATCAAAAATGCGGTCGGGGCCTTGCATGTCTCCCCCTCGCATGTTTTCCAATCGATCTTCGACCAATCTGACGGGGCGACCTAACTTTTTGGCCAAGTAGCCCACCAACACCGAGTGCTTCAAGCCGCGCTTAACGCCATAACTGCCGCCCACGTCGACATCAAAATGAACGCGCACAGCATTGCCCGAAAGGCGCAAAGCTTTGGCCATTTGATCTGGAAATTTGGGCATTTGAATGGAAGCCCACACATCCAAAATGCCTGTTGAATCGTTCCATTGGCAGGCCACTGCAAAGGTCTCAATTGGAACGGTGGCATTGCGCGCCCAACTGACTCGGTAGCTCAGTTGATGATCGCACTGAGCGAAGTCTTGGTCCACCGGGCCCCACACAAAATGCCGATGAAAAATCACATTACTGCCATGTGCCGGGTGGACCAGTGTGGCATTGGGGAGCAAGGCTTCTTGTGGGTCAACCACGGCTGGTAGGGGCTCGTAGTCCACCATCACCAACTCTGCCGCATCTTCTGCCAGGGCGCGAGTATCAGCCACAACGGCAGCCACCCATTCTCCGGCGTAGCGTGTGACATCAAATGCCATGGGGTAACGCGTGACTTGGGGCGCATCAACGCCAGGCAGCATGGCTTCGGTATTTTGGCGAAGTTCTTCACCGGTTAAGACCGCATGCACACCCGGCATGGCCAAGGCTTGGCTGACATCGATGGATTTGATTTTGGCACTGGCATAGGGCGAAGCCACCAAGGCGATGTGAAGCATGCCTTGAAGCTGAATGTCGGCAGCAAAGTGACCTTGGCCCAGCACAAATCTTTTGTGTTCTACAGCGCGGCGATGCTTGCCAATAAAGCGAAATGGGCTTTTGCTCATGATCACTTGCCCTCAGCTTGGGTGGCGTACATCACGGCATCTACGATCTGTTGGTAGCCCGTACAACGGCAGATGTTGCTGCTGATGGCATCTCTGACTTGGTCTTCCGTGGGATGCGGGTTGTCTGCAACCAATGCGTGACAAGCGATGAGCATGCCGGGGGTGCAGTAGCCGCATTGGAGGGCGTGCTTTTCACAAAATGCGTCTTGTATTTTTGTCATGACGCCGCGTTCGGGGGCCAAGCCCTCTACCGTTGTGACACGCATCTCATCGGCTTGTACGGCAAACATGCAGCAAGAGCGAACGGGTTCATCGTTCAACAAAACAGTGCATGCACCGCACACGCCATGCTCGCAGCCAACATGTGTGCCGGTGAGGCCGAGCTCATCGCGGATGAAATCAACCAGGCTGGTGCGCGGCTCTACCAGTCGGTGCTGGTGAGTGCCATTGACTTGAATTTGAATCGATTTGAGAAGGGTGTTTGGAGCGGTCATAAGATGTTGGAGGCCTGCGTGTTGGCGCATGCCTCGGCATAAGCAGATTGAAGTGCTCTGCTGAGCAGCACTTCAGCCAAATGTTTGCGGTAGGCAGCGGTGGCATGCATGTCACTGCCTGGCTGACTAGATTGAGCCGCCACATGCGCAACATGCAACGCACTTTCAGGGCTAAGAACTTGACCTTCTAAAGACTTGGCCAATTCAGGAAAAACGAGTGGGGTTCCATCAACGCCGCCGATGCCAAAACTGATGCGACGAACGCGACCATCTTCATGGGTTTGAATTTGACAGGCGGCTGATGCCATTGCAAAGTCACCTTTGCGAATGGCTGTTTCCTCAAAGGAGGTGCCAACGTGCGTTCCTTGCCAAACAGGCCAATCGATTTGAGTCAAGGCCTCAGTGTCGGATACGGCTGTGAACATGGGGCCCAGAAAAAATTCATCCGCCTTCAAATGCCGCCGCCCGTCAGATTTAGATTCAAGCGTGAAACCCGCTTCCAGAACCAAGGCTGCCAAGGCCAATTCTGCTGAAGGGTCGGCATGGACCAAGCTGCCACCGACAGAGCCTCGGTTGCGTGTTTGTTCGTGACCTACCCATTGCATGCCTTTGCCCACCAAAGGAAGGTGTGAGTGAAGTTGGGGATGAAACTCAAGGTCGCGTTGCCGAACACCGGCGCCCAATTTCACATGGGTTGCTTGAATTTCAATGTCTTTGAGTTCATCTAATCGGTTGATGTCAATCAATAAGGCAGGCCGAGCCAATCGCATGGCCATCATGGGCACCAAGCTTTGGCCGCCAGCAATCAATTTGGCATCGCCGCCACTCTCGCTCAGCTTGTCTAAAGCGTGGGCAAGATTTTGGGCTCGAACGTAATCAAATGGTGCTGCTTTCATGTCTTGTCAGTTTCTACCCATTCTGTGGGCTGTGCAAACCAGTTTATTTCAAAGATGTCGAGTAAAACTCACATCTCAGCAAAAAATCCAAAGCTTAGGTAAGATAGGGGTATGAGAAAACTTCCACCCTTGAATGCGGTCAGAGCCTTTGAAGCCGCCGCACGGCATGTCAGCTTTACCAAGGCCGCCAAAGAACTTTTTGTCACGCATGGCGCCGTTAGCAAACAGGTGGCAACCCTAGAAACTTGGTTGGGAACAAGCTTGTTCAACCGTGCCCAATCGCAATTGAGCCTCACGGATGCTGGCAGAACTTTTTTGGCAGCTGTCACGCCCGCATTGGACCGCATCGCGGTCACCTCCATGCAGCTATTGGAGCAGACCGAGCCCACCGCATTGCGCATCAGTGCGCCGCCCACCTTCACCATGCGTTGGCTTATTCCCCGAATTTCTGCCTTCCAAAGGCGCAGAGGTGGCGTGGAGGTGAAATTAACAACCTCCACGGCAGCCGTTAATTTTGAAGACCGTGTCTATGACGTCGCTATTCGGGGATCGCATCAACCCATTCCTGGCATGCTTTCTGTTCCCTTCATGACAGAAACCATTGTGCCGGTTTGTCACCCAGATTTGATGGAAAACGGCCAATTAGACACCCCCAAGGCGCTGGCCGAACAAACGCTCATCAGTTATGACACCGAACCCATGGCATGGTCAGAATGGTTGCCAATGGCTGGGCAAGCCGACTTGAGGGTCTCGCACAGTTTGCAATTTGAGCAAATGTATTTTGCCTTGCAGGCTGCAGCAGAGGGTTTGGGGGTCGTCCTTGTGCCTTTGTTTTTGGTGGCCGATGACATCATTGCAGGACGCATGTGCGCGCCCTTTGGCTTGCTGGCAGCAAGACAGCGGCGCTACTACGCCAACGCACCCCTCAGTGCGCAAGAAAGCCCCGTCATTGAAGGCTTCTGTGAATGGTTGCTGAAAGAGGGGCAAGATACAGAGCAATCGATCGATCAACTTTCGGCGGGCATGGGCTGGACGGCCTCTGCGCCATCTTAAGTGTGAGTATTTCTCGGGTTATGTCAGATGCACGTGAACTTTTAAGCGTGCATCATCAGCGCATCCAATTAAATTTGCAGTCATGAGTCAATCAAAAACCGGCTATCCAGATCTTCACGATCATTTAGAAACCTTGAAACAGCGTGGCTTGTTGCAAGTGATCGATCGACCTATCGACAAAGATTCCGAATTGCATCCTTTGGTTCGGTGGCAATTCGTGGGCGGCATGGATGAGGCTGAGCGAAAAGCATTTTTGTTTACCAACATTGTCAACGCGCAAGGCCGCAAATACGACATCCCCGTTGTTGTGGGTGCGCTGGCTGCCAACCGTGAAATTTACAGCGTTGGCATGGGCTCCTCGGTTGAGGAAAGTCAAGCTCGTTGGGACAGCGCCATTGCCAACCCCATTGCGCCTCAAATGGTTGACAAGGCAGAGTGTCAAGAAGTGGTTCATGAGGGCTTAGATCTTCTGGGCGAAGGCAAGGGTCTTGACATGTTGCCCATTCCTATTTCAACGCCAGGATTTGACAGTGCACCAACCCTGACAGCCACCAACGTCATCACGGTCGACCCTGTCACTGGCGTGCAAAACATGGGCACCTACCGTTGTGCTTTAAAAGCCCCTGATCGAATGGTCGTTCGCATGGCTACGCGGGTGGGCGGTGCAGGTGGTTATTTGCATTACCAAGCTTGGAAGAAGGCCGGTCACAAAACCATGCCATGTGCCGTTGTTTTGGGATGCCCGCCTTATGTGGCTTTCATGGGCCCACAAAAATTACCGATTGGCATGGATGAATTTGATGTGGCGGGCGGTTTGGCTGGCGTGCCCATTCAAGTTACCCAAGCCCGAACAGTGAACTTGCGTGTGCCTGCGCAAGCTGAAATTGTGATTGAGGGTCAAATTGATTTAGACATGCTTGAGCCCGAGGCGCCCTTTGGTGAATCGCATGGCCATGTGGCTTTGGAAGAGTTCAATTTGCCCATGAAGATCACGGCCATCACGCATCGCTTTAAGCCGGTTATTCCCTCTTACATCAGTCAGGTTGCGCCCAGTGAATCCAGTGTCATCAAACGCGTGGCTTATGAGCCCTTGTTTTTGGCGCATTTGAGAACCTCATTGGGCATTCGCGGTGTCAAGAAGGTTTCCTTGCATGAACCCTTAACGGGTTTGTTGCGGGTCACCATTGTCACTTTTGAAAAGACAACCCCGAAAACAGAAATTTGGCGTGCACTTTATGGCGCAGCCTTTTTCAAAGGCGATTGCGGCAAGATTGTGATCGCAGTGAACGACGACATTGACCCAGACAATGCAGACGCCTTGTTGTGGGCCATGGCATACCGCATGAATCCCACAGCAGATGTCAGAACTCTAGACCATCGCGGCCAAGGCCATGGACCCAAGAGAGAAAATGATGGTGAGGAAGATTCCACCCTGCTCATGGACGCCACCATGAAAGGCGACATGCCTCCCCTGGCATTGCCTACCAAAGACTACATGGAGCGTTCGAAGGCCATTTGGGAGGAGCTTGGCTTGCCTAAACTCCGGCCCCAAGCGCCTTGGTTTGGTTACTCCTTAGGCGACTGGCTGCCCCAATGGGATGAGGCTGCAGCGCGAGCAGCCACAGGTCGATATTTAGAAAATGGCAAGATCAGCCTTAAGCAACAACGCAACGACGTCAAAGCCGAATCAAAATTCAGGCCAGACGAAGCGGGTTGATGAGACGCCAAAGATATAACAAGTAAACCTATGAGCATTTCTAGTTCTTCTTCCAATCCGCGGCGATTAATTATCGGCATCAGTGGTGCATCTGGCATTGTTTATGGCGTTCGCATATTGCAAGTTTTGCAGCACTCAGACATTGAAACCCATTTGGTCATGAGCGACTCAGCGCGCATGACACTGGCCACAGAGCTAGACATGAGCGTGAAAGAAGTAGAGGCGCTGGCCAGTGAGGTGCACAGCGCTAAAAATATTGGCGCCACCATTTCTTCAGGCTCCTTCAAGACCATGGGCATGGTGGTTGCGCCTTGTTCCATTAAGTCTTTGTCTGAAATTGCTTACGGTATGACGAGTGGTTTGCTTTCCAGAGCAGCCGATGTGGTGCTAAAAGAACGCAGAAGGTTGGTGCTTTTGATTCGCGAAACGCCGCTTCACAGCGGACACCTGCGCACCATGTTGCAAGCTTCTGAAAATGGCGCCATTTTGATGCCACCTGTTCCTGCGCTTTATGCACGCCCCCAATCAATTGATGATATGGTGAACCACACGGTGGGCCGCTGCCTTGATTTGTTTGACATTGAAACAGATTTGGTGAAGCGCTGGTCAGGTATGGGTCAAGACAAATAAAACCTTCAAATTATTCTTAGCGCCGAATTGATCATGCAAACTTTGTTTGTTTATTACAAGATACCCATTGCTGAACACGCTCAGTGGCGACCGCGTGTTGAAGCCTTTCAAGTTGAACTGAAGCAAAAGTGGTCGGGCCTCAGTGCAGTGTTAATGCAACGACCGGAAGCCACACCAGATGGCATCGAAACCTGGATGGAAATCTACAGCCACAAAGAAGGCGTGACCCAAGAAATGATGGACAGCATTGGTGCTGAAGCTTTAGCTCATGGGTTACCACCTAAAAGAATGTCTGAGTTTTTTGTTCCCTTGCGATAAAAACAATCCGATTCACCTGTCTTTTTGAGGAGCACAAAGATGACAGAACCCACGCATTCAGGCCATAGCACTGACAACAGTCCTGCCGAAAACAATCACACCCTCGACATTCAGCCGCAGCCTCGACTAGCGCGCCGAGGCTTTTTAAGTGGTGTCTTGGCCTCTGGGGCCGCGGCAGCCAGCACGGCAGCATCACTTGTCGCCAATCCGGCGCAAGCAGCAGCACCTGCCAAACCTTCGGTCTTGCCGCCCTCGGCCAAAGGGGCTTTGGCCGAAACCGGTGTACCTCCTGATTTGGGGCATGGCGCTGGCATGCCAGGCTCAGACTTCATGGTCGATGTGATCAAGTCCTTGGACATCAAATATTTACCGTCCAATTGCGCCTCCAGTTTTCGGGCCTTGCACGAGTCAATCATTGATTATGGTGGCAACACCAAGCCTGAGTTTCTCACTTGCATGCACGAAGAGTCTGCGGTGGCCATGGGCCATGGCTACTTCAAAGCCTGCGGCAAGCCACTCCTGACACTTTGCCACGGCACAGTCGGATTGCAACATGCCTCCATGGCCATCTACAACGCTTGGTGCGATCGCGTGCCCATGATTGTGGTGGGCGGTAACGACTTGGACGCTGCGTATCGGCCTCCTGGTGTTCCAACCTTCCACGCCGCGCAAGACATCAATGCGATGGTGCGCGATTACACAAAATGGGATGACACGCCTGTTTCGCTGCAGCACTTTTCACAGTCATTTGTTCGCGCTTACAAAATTGCCATGACGCCGCCTTATGGCCCTGTGGCAATCTCCTTGGACGCAGCTTTGCAAATGGCCCCTGTGCATTTGCACGAAGGCAAAATGCCTTACATCCCCAAATACATCCCTACGTCGCCCCCGCAAGGTGACTCGGGTGCCGTCAAAGAAGCCGCCAAGCTGTTGGTCAATGCCACCAACCCCGTTATTGTGGTCGATCGAGCCGCCAGAACACCTGAAGGTGTGGGCTTGTTGGTTCAGTTGGCGGAATTATTGCAGGCCAAAGTGATCGATCAGGGAAGCCGCATGAACTTCCCTAAAACCCATTACCTCAGTGCGCCTGCCACAGCCATTGCCAATGCCGATGTGATCATTGGTTTGGAACTGTCCGACTTTTGGGCCACCGTCAATGCCTACACCGACAACAACAGCAACGATGGCCACGGCACCAATGCGTCGCGCATCAAGCCAGAAACCAAGCTGATCAGCATCAACTTTGATGAACCGGAAGTCGTTCGCCACCGCGTC
>CALCBL010000034.1 GCA_937897495.1 uncultured Burkholderiales bacterium | reverse complement strand
TCATAGCCAGAATACGCGTCGGCAAAAGCATTGATGTCTAGTAACTTGAAAAATGAAAAAACCAAAAAGAAACCTGCCATGAAATAACGCATAGTTTCCATAGCTTCCAAACCAGCCATACCAACCAATCCAACTTGTAACAACACACTGGCAATCAAAATGTAAGCGGCAATCAACAACAAAGGTTTGTAGGTCTGCAGCCAGCCGGCTTGACTTGACGCGTGTACTGGTAATTGACCGATGGTCGAACCGGATACCAGTTCGTAAGAGCCCGCCGCCTCCACAATTTTTTTGATAGTGCTTTCATCAGCCATTGGGTCTGTCAGAGTCACTTGCATGGGCGATAGACTGACCTCAACGCTACCGGCCAGCGGTTCAAGGGCTTGGCTTACTTTTTTGACGCAGGCCCCACAGTGCAGTCCCGTAAGGCCATAGGTCACAGTTAAATGTTGTTTCATGATGTTCTAACTGATTATTTTCAAAATCTTTAAAAGAATTAACTTTAAAAGAGCATCTTATTTGTGAAGAATTTTTTCGAAAAGTTGAAGTCTTTTATTTTGAATCTTTCAATAATTGCTTCATTTCAGCAATTTCTTTTTTCTGCATTGTGATAATTTCTTGGGCAAGTTGACGGATCTTTGGATTCTTACCATGTTGTAAAACTACTTCTGCCATGTCAACAGCTCCCTGATGGTGTGGAATCATGGCGGCAAGAAAATCTTTGTCAGCATCTCCTGTGAATTTTATGTCCATGCTCTTGTGCATATTGTCATTAATTTGCTGATACTTTTTTGTGGATGCCGTTGTGGTTGACTTGCTTGATGCAGAAGCGCTATTTCCTACGTGCGACCCATGCCCGGCATGTGGATCGGTTACTTTGGCTTGCGCCGAAACTTTGTAGCAGCTAAATGCTAAAAAGAAAATCAAGATAATTTTGTATGAAGCACTTTTCATTTTGATAGATCCTTAAATTATTTGTAACAGTCTAATGGTGATTGAAATACATTGGGCATGAAAAAGCACACTGAAGATACTTGTCAAAAATACCAACAATACGCAAGTATTTAAGTTGTTTAAGTTGTTTAAGTTTCAATCCCGAGCTCACAATTGGAGTCAACTTTTTTACTTAATCGTAAAACGCACGGTCATGCTCTTGCCACCCACATTACTCAGAGCAGCGACCAGCTTGTCACCTTTGCCAAGCTTTACGCCCAAGACGCGCAGTGTGTTGTCACCTGCTTCTTTAATGTCTGCTTCAATTTTGTTACTGCCCTGCAAAACAGTCAGCTTGCCAGTAATGCCTTTTGAGGCCATGGGCTTGTCATGGTCCATCAAATAAATGGTGGCACCATCAGGCTGCGCTACCAACTCAAAGCCAATGTCATTAACCATCTGCACGATGCCGCCATGTAGCGCCTTGGCAGCACCGTGAGCCAGAGCGGTATTCATGTACAGGCAAGAAAGTGCCAAGCTCAATGCTGAAATTAAATACTTCAACTTCATTTTTCATATCCCATTAAAAAACGTGATGCACTTAAAGGCGGCACCATAAAGCCTGTAGAAAAAATCCTCAGAACGCATCTTGCACTGATTTTTTTGATTCATCTTCAGTGCCAGTTTGCTTCAATAACCGATCGGTCGCATCAGCGCCGTAACGCCAAAACAGCAACGGTGTGAGCAAGGTGTCAAGCAGCGTAGAACTGATCAACCCTCCAAAGATAACCACCGCCACAGGATGCAGAATTTCCTTACCAGGCGCATCACTGGCCAGCAGCAGTGGCGTCAATGCAAAGGCTGCTACCAATGCCGTCATTAGCACCGGCGTCAGTCGCTCAAGTGAGCCGCGTACGATCATCGCTTGGCTGAAGGTCTCGCCCTCAAATCGGCAGAGGTTGATGTAATGACTGATCTTCAAAATACCATTTCGAGTTGCAATGCCCGCTAAGGTAATGAAGCCCACCATGGTAGCTACAGACATCGTTACGCCTGCCAGCCACATTGCCACAACGCTTCCAATCAGTGCTAGCGGGATGTTGGCCATGATGATGCCGACCAACACCACCGAGCGATATCGAGAGTAAAGCACTAGAAACATGAGCCCCAGTGAAATCAGCGACAAGCCCAAGATCTGAGCGGCAGCCTGCTCCTGAGCTTGAAATTGACCCTCAAGGTTAATGAAGCTACCGGTGGGCAACTCAGTGGAAGCAATGGCTTGGCGGATGTCGCTAACGATGCGTCCCATATCCGAGCCATCGCTGTTGGCATAGACAACAATTCGCCGACGGCCGTTCTCTCGTCCGATTTGATTAGGGCCATCGGCTTCGGTCACGGTGGCAAAACTTGACACGGGTAAGCGGCCAGCCGGCGTATCAACCAGCATGCGTGCCAGATCCTGCGGACTGCGCTTGTCGTCAGGAAGTCGCAGCACCAACTCGTAGCGCCTGGCCCCGTCCACAATTTGTGAACCATGGGCACCATCCGTCAAGGCTTTCAGAATGCGCAGTGCCTCGCCGGGAGGCAGACCTGTTTGCGCCAGACGCTGCGGATCAAGACGTACGATGATCTGCGGAATGAGCACCTGCTTCTCCACGGTCAGGTCCACCAAGCCGGGAATGGTGGCCAATTTGCCGCGCATCTGTTCAGCCAAACCACGCAGCGTGTCGGTATCGTCGCCGTAAATCTTGACCGCGATCTGCGCACGCACGCCCGAGAGCAGATGTTCCAACCGGTGCGAGATCGGCTGGCCGATAGCAACTTGGGCGGGCAACACAGCAAGTTGAGTGCGAATAAGCGACATCACTTTCTCGCGATCTACTGGCTTGCCATCGCGATGCAAGTCCACGTCGATTTCGGTTGAGTGGACGCCCTCGGCATGTTCGTCGAGTTCAGCTCGTCCGGTACGGCGACCCACCTGACTAACACCAGGCACTTTGCCAATCAATTGTTCAGCCACAGCACCCATGCGGTTGGACTCTGCCAAGGAGGTGCCAGGGTTGAACAACAAAGACAGCACC
>CALCBL010000033.1 GCA_937897495.1 uncultured Burkholderiales bacterium | reverse complement strand
ACTAGCCAAGTCTTTATAACTGCGCTTATCGCCCGACAATTGAAAGTCATATGGTTGCCCATTGGCGCTGAGCAGCTGTATCAGTCGCAACTTTGTCTTGCTCCTCATGTACTGAAGATTGTTAACTTCAAACGATTGAATAAAGACCGGTGCGTCCCGGTTGTTGCCATACGCGGCGTGCAATTGAGCCACTAGCAAGTCTTCCATGCGCTGCGAGCCCTTCGCGTCGGTAATGCTTTTGAAGTAGCTAGGGTGCTTGGTTTCTGGATAAATCCCTATTGTCCGCCCCAGCTCCTTGCTTCTACGCTGGGCCAGCTCAATCACCTCGGCTAGCGTGGGAATGAAATAGAGATTGTTATAGACGTTGTTACCTTGGCGCAAATCACGCAAGCGTTCTTGGGCGCGCACATCGGCCCGCAGCTCAGCTGCAGTGAAGTCTTCTGTGAACCAGCCGCCCACAGGCTTACCGTCTAGCTGTTTGATCGTTAACCGATCGGTGTACTTTTCTAATTGCCAGACATTGGTACTTGTATCGCTGCGATGAAGCTCAGGTTTGCCATCGGCAGTGCGCTTGATGGCACGTCCATCAGACTCAAGTTGCACCCTGGCTAGCATAGGTTCATGTCTTGCATGAAGGACGCCATCTTTGCTTAAAACTAAATCGGGCTCGATGAAATCAGCGCCCTGCTCTATTCCAAGCGCATAGGCCTCCAGTGTGTGCTCTGGCCTGTAGCCTGAAGCGCCTCGGTGAGCAATTAACAAGGTAGCACGACCATCTAAGGTCTTCCAGCCAACGCCCTGACCACAAACGCTACCAAAACCTAGCAGTGTTGGAGCCGCTGCCAAAAACGTGCGGCGCCTCAAAAGTTCGCGTTTCATTGCAACCCCCAAGTTTTAAAAGATGAGATGGCAAAAGCTTGGGATGAATCAAAAAGTTGATCCAGAGAATCTAGCCACGCCAGCGCCGGTGTGTTCTGAATAGGCTCTCCATGGTTGTAGCCATAGGTCATCAAGACTACAGGGCAACCTGCCGCATCGGCTGCTTGTGCGTCGTTGCTTGAGTCACCCACCATCAAGGTGCGAGCTGGACTGCTGCCCAATGCTTCACAAGTTTTAAGAAGCGGCAATGGGTCTGGTTTTTTTCGCTCAAAACTGTCACCGCCAAATACATGCGCAAAGTATGACGACAGGCCTTTGTCTTTCAGCAGTGGTGTTGTAAAAGAGACAGGTTTGTTGGTAAGGCAAGCCAGCGGCAAACCCATGGCCTTGAGTTGTTCTAAGCCCTCGATCACACCTGGAAAGACCTTGGAAAACTCGCCATTGATACTGAGGTAATGCTGCTCATAGCTCTCCCACACTGGCTTGAACAATTGCTCTACTTCTCGCGCATTGACCGCCACTTCTGGCAAAGCCAGTTGGTGTTTGAGCACGGTGCGAATAAGGTGCTCTGAGCCTTTGCCAATGCTGCGTTCAATCAGCTCTCGATTGGCTGTAGGAATGTGCACGTCTGCAAGGGCACGGTTCAGTGCTACTTCGAAGTCGCCAATGGTATCAACCATGGTGCCGTCTAGGTCAATCATGA
>CALCBL010000032.1 GCA_937897495.1 uncultured Burkholderiales bacterium | reverse complement strand
CAAACTGCGCGCTTGAATGGATTTTTGAATCAGGCCTTGAATGAACGCGTCGTCAATGCGCTGCGCCTCGTTGAAACTCCAAACACGCGCCCGAATGCGCGATGTCGGACTGAATGCCGCCCACGCTAAAAAAACACCGTCGCTTGACTCAACGCGCACAGTTTCACCGGCATCGGCACTGCCCTTGGCAATGGCCGATTCAAAAATCCAAGGATGTTGGCGTTGCAAAGAGCGTTCTTTGCCCGCTTTGAGTTGAATCGTTTTCATACCGCCATTGTCCCACTTGATTATTTGTTCTCTTTGCTGCCAACGCCCCTTTTGGCCCGCGGGTGTGCCGCATCGTAGGCTTTGGACAAATGCTGAAAATCAAGTCGTGTGTAAACCTGTGTGGTGCTGATGTTGGCGTGGCCTAACAACTCTTGAACAGCCCGCAAGTCGCTGCTTGACTGAAGCAAATGGCTAGCAAACGAATGCCTCAACATGTGCGGATGCACTGGCGTGGCCATGCCTGCCAACAAACTGCGCCGTTTGAGCCGTTGCCACACAGACTGCGCCGTTAAACGCGTGCCATGCCGCCCCGGAAAAAGCGCCAGCGCAGCGTCTGACAAGCCTGGCACCGATTGGGTCATCATGCCCAGCGCCTGACTGCGCATGGGCAACCAAAGCTCAAGCGCCTTCAAAGCAGCCTGCCCCAAAGGCACTGTTCTTCGTTTGCCGCCCTTGCCTTGCACCATCACTTCGGCGCTTTGCAAATCGATCCAGCCACGGCCTTTTTTGGCAGCTTCTGTGCTGGCCGCAACGTCTAAGCCCGTAAGCTCGGCCACACGCAAGCCACAACCGTAAAGCAGTTCCACCATGGCCACATCGCGCGCTTCTAGCCAAGGATCATCGGCTTCTTCAGAGTGCTCGGCCAACTGCACTGCTTCGTCAACGCCCAAGGCTTTGGGCAATGGCTTTGAAACTTTGGGAGCACGCACACCCTCAACAGGATTGTGTGCAATGAGGTTTTCGCGCGCCAGCCAATGGTAAAAACCGCGCCAGCCAGACAAGATCAAGGCAATGCCGCGACCCGAGCGGCCACCACTGTGCATTTGCACAACCCACCTGCGCACGTGCGTGGTTTGCACCTGCGCCAAATCG
>CALCBL010000031.1 GCA_937897495.1 uncultured Burkholderiales bacterium | reverse complement strand
CACGAAATCAACCCGCTGCGCTTGGACTGGATGAAAGCGCAGACCGCCTTTGATGGGAAGCGCGTGCTTGACGTCGGTTGTGGCGGCGGCATTCTGAGCGATGCCATGGCGCGATCAGGTGCAGACGTTTTAGGTATTGACCTTGCCACGAAAGCCCTCAGCGTCGCTAAGCTACACGCGCTTGAGGCCGAGACGCCCAACATCAATTACCGCGAAACCAGCGTCGAAGATCTGGCCGCCGAGCAGCCGGAGAGCTTCGATGTCGTGACCTGCATGGAAATGATGGAGCACGTGCCTGACCCCGCAGCCATCGTGGCGGCTTGCGCCAAGTTGGTGAAGCCCGGTGGCACCGTGTTTTTCTCAACCATCAACCGCAACCCAAAGTCATTTTTGTTCGCCATTGTGGGCGCTGAATACGTGCTGAACATGTTGCCCAAAGGCACCCACACTTACGCCAAGTTCATCAAGCCTGCCGAGCTGGCCGCCTTCTGCCGTGCGGCTGACTTGGAAGTCAAGCGCACACGCGGTTTGGAATACAACCCCCTGACCAAACACTACTGGTTGAGCGACGACACCAGCGTCAACTACATGTTTGCCACCACCAAAGCACCGTAAGGCAACCATGTTCACCAATATCAAAGCCGTCTTGTTTGACTTGGACGGCACACTCATTGACAGCGCCCCTGATCTGGGGGCCGCCGTTGACCGCATGCGTGTGAAGCGCGGCATGCCCTCGCTACCACTCGACACCTACCGCCCGATGGCTGGTGCTGGCGCACGCGGCATGCTTGGCGTTGGCTTTGGCCTCACGCCGCAAGACGCCACCTTTGCTGAACTGAAAGAAGAATTCTTTCAAGAATATGAAGCCAATCTCACCGACAAAACAACCGTGTTTGCGGACGTCGTTGAAATGCTCAGTGCCATTGAAGCGCGCGGCATGGTGTGGGGCGTTGTGACCAATAAGGCCGAACGATTCACGCTACCGATCTCACGCCAAATGGCCTTATTCAAAAATGCGGCGTGCGTTGTTTGCGGCGACACCACACCGCATGCCAAGCCACACCCGATGCCCTTGCTCGAAGCCGCCAAGCGCGTGGGCTTTACGCCAGAACAATGCATTTATGTCGGCGATGACGAGCGAGACATCGTTGCAGGCCTCGCTGCCAACATGGGCACGGTTGCCGCCCAATACGGCTACCTGGGCGCAAATGCAGACATCGACAGTTGGCGCCCACACGCCACCATCGCACAACCGTTGCAATTACTCGACTTGCTGCGTTGAGACGCAAAAGAGCGTAAACTCAGAGGCTTGGGGCTGCACTGGTTTCGACGTGGGTTCGGAAGCGTAGTGGGGCGTGCCGAG
>CALCBL010000030.1 GCA_937897495.1 uncultured Burkholderiales bacterium | reverse complement strand
GCCAATGCCCACCACCCACCTGACCGTTTTGGAGGCTTGTGTGCCAGTGGCAATTCGATCTTGTTGATTCCGATTCATGATGAAAGCTTGCGTTGACGGATACCGTTAACGCCCTAAATCAGAAGCCAGACGGAGGGTTTTTTGAGTGCTCACATTCCATTCCGATTGGGTCCCTGCCATGATTTGGAAGGGCCTTGGCAATTGCGAAACATCCAAACGAAATTTGAAACTCAAAGTGTATTTGTTGTCACTGTCTAGGTCAGCGACATCGGCCAATTTCCAATTGACTGTTCTGCGAATGGCCGACAAGGCTTCTGGCAAGGTTTCAAATGTTTGCGACAAGCTGTTGGCCAAGCCCCCCGCGCCAATGGGGTCGCGCGACACATTCAAACGCCACATGCGGGTAAGGGGTTGGTAGGCCAAGCGGTAATGCCGCGCAATCAGGCCAATTTTTTTGTCATACCAATACCAACGGTCGCGCGAAAGATCTACTTCGGTCACAAAATAAATGGGCATGCCTTTTTGCAAGGCATCTTCGATGGTGCTGCTAAGGTCTAAGCGCAAGGTACTTTGAAGCAGCAATGCGCCCTCTGAACGCTCAAGTCGCAATTGCGAGACCTCAACCTGCGAGTTGCTAGAGCTTTGGGCATGCACGGGCAATACAAAAGCAGCCCAAAAAAACACGCCCGCACAGAGCGCACGAAGCCAAAGACTTGTGCGCGCCATGCCATTCAACTTAAGTTGAACGCTTTTCCAGCAGTGCGTAATAAAAACCGTCATGTTCACCCATGCCATTGTCGCGGAGACTGGCGTCAGATGTGGCACCTGAGGGTGTTAAATGGCCCGGAGAGGGCAAGATCAGGGCATCAGTGTTGTGCTGAACAAACGTTTGGATTTGAGTTTCGCCCTCGGCCTTGAAAACCGAACAGGTGCAATAAAGCAATCTGCCCCCAGGCTTGACCAAAGGCCACAGCGCCTTTAAGAGCTTGTGTTGAATGGCTGCCAATTGCGGCACATCGGTCTCGCGGCGCAACCAGCGCACATCGGGGTGACGGCGACCGATGCCCGAAGCCGTGCAAGGGGCGTCCAACAAAATGCCATCAAAACTTTGCCCATCCCACCAATCAAAGGTATCGGCCGCATCGGCTGCAATGATTTGAGCATGCACTTTGAGTCGGTCTAGGTTTTGCTGAATTCTTTCACAGCGCACCGGATCTACATCCAAGGCCAGAACTTGCGCTGTGGGGTCGAACTCTAACAAATGGCCTGTTTTGCCACCGGGTGCCGCGCACGCGTCTAACAATCGCAAAGCTTGATCTTCTGATTTTTGCAAACCCTTCAGTAACAGCGGCGCCGCCAATTG
>CALCBL010000029.1 GCA_937897495.1 uncultured Burkholderiales bacterium | reverse complement strand
CTATCCCGGAGATCCGAAACACCCCGTTCAGCAGCGCGCCCTTCCAGGCCCTTCACGGCTGCACTTCAGAAACAAGCGCTTTGAGCCAGAAGGTGGTTTGGCTGCCCTGCTTCACGGTAAGTTGTAAAGCATGACATTCCTTCGCTTTTTGTCCATGGAAAAAGCCATTGGCTATTTGGGAGATGCCAGCAGCGCTCAGCAACTTCTGAGCACGCTCAACAGCACGCTGCTGACTGACGACCCAGTCATTGCCAACGCTATTCAAAATCGCAACTTCGAAGTATTGCAAAAAATATGGCACCAACTGAAAGGCTTTGCGCCCGTGTTTTGCAAAGATGAATTGGTGGCTGAAATTACACGCACTGAAAGCTTGTGCAAACACATTGCGTCACACCAAGAACAAGATGCCGCCCTGTCGGCCTGTGAACTTTTACAAGCTAGTTTGCAAGCGCTTCAGCGTGAGGCTGCCGCTCAAATTTTGCAAGCGGCTGCGACAACCAAGCCTCTAACACCTTAGGGTCTTGCACCAGCCTAAGCGTGTCAAATGCTTGCTGTGCCTCAGGGTAGTGCCGGCGCAAATAATTGAGCCATTGTTTCAAGCGCCCAGAACGATGGCGCGGCGCCACATGCAAACTCATGCGCTTCCAAAAAACACTGAGCAGGGGCCACAACTGTTGCCAAGAAAATTTCTGCGGCATGTCTGCCAGTGACATGCCTTGCGCCTGGGCATCGTGAAATTTAATTTCCAACGCAAGGCCAGGATTGTTGACCATGCCGCGGCCAATCATGATGTCATTGCAACCAGTGACTTCACGGCAACGAATGGCGTCGGCCACAGTCCAGATTTCGCCATTGGCCACCATCGGCAATTTCACACTCTGACGAAGGTCGGCAATGCGATCCCAATAAGCAGGCGGCCGGTAGCCATGCGCCTTGGTGCGGGCGTGCACCACCAACTGATCTGCGCCAGCTGCTTCAATGGCTTGGGCACAATCTTCCGCACGCAAATCGTCGTTAAAACCCAAACGCATTTTGGCGGATACAGGCACATTGCTTGGCACAGCACGGCGCACGGCAGCCACAATTTGACCAATCAATTCAGGCTCATCAAGAAGCACCGCACCCCCACGATGACGATTGACCGTTTTGGCAGGGCAACCAAAGTTCAAATCTATGCCAGCAGGATTGAGCTTGGCCAAGCGCGCCGCATTGGCTGCCAAAATTTCGGGGTCAGAGCCCAACAATTGCGTCCTAACTGGCACTCCCGCATGCGTTTTACTTTCATTCAACAACTCGGGCACCACCCGGTAGAAAGCTCTTTTTGGAAGCACCGCATCTGTCACTCGAATAAATTCTGACACACACAAATCGATACCGCCCGCACGAGTGAGCGTGTCACGCAGGCTGTGGTCCAACAGCCCTTCCATAGGGGCCAGCAAAATTTTCATCTAAGCCAATGTTTTAAGCCAAAGAACGCTTCATTCGAACTTCTTCCACTTTGACTGTGCCAATAGGCACAGTGCGCGCTGTATTCATTTCACGCTTAAAGCCGGCCAATTCATGAAAACGCACTGTGCGCTCGTTTAACAAAGGAACCCAAATGGTCACATCGGTGCAATCTTCTTCAAGCAAACCTTCGCGAGCAGCGTCCCACAAAGCCAAGCCAACACCTTCGCCCAATCGATCGGGGTCGGCATAAATGGCCCAAATTTCACCCATGGTGTTTTTGGACTTAGGGTCGCGCGAACGGTCATAGCCCACAAAACCCACAATGCTGCCGCCTTCCAAAGCCACCAGAACTTGGGGCTCACCGTATTCAATGGCTTCTTTCCAGTAAGACACTCGCTTGGCCATGGGCGTGGCATCCCAATGCGCTTCAGGCACTTGGCCCGCGTAAGCCGCGCGGCTGGCGATCAGGTGCAATTGCGCCACATCGGCGGCTTCATTTTTGGTAGCAAATCGAACTTCAAAATCGGACATATCGGTCAATGTTAGAGTCTCAAAACCCTAGATTGTCGCCTGAACTTGGAAACTTCTGTCCTTTATGCTGAATCAGGCCCTAAAAAGCTTTCCTTCTGGGTATCTTTTAAACATGTTTTTCGATTCTTTTCTGACTCATATTTCAAAGCTTTTACAAAGCACAGAAAGTTGGCTGAGCTTGGGTGCCAAAATATGGATATTTAAACGAACTTCACTGGCACACCTCAAAAAGCAGTGGCGCATTCTTGCATTGCAGGGCCGATGACCATGTCCCTTTTGGATCTGGTCTACCTCGACGATCAGCTGGTGGTTTTGAATAAACCCTCAGGCTTACTCAGTGTGCCTGGCCGCGGCGAAGACAAACAAGACTGCCTTATTGCCAGAGCGCAAAGTGAATGGCCCAACGCACTGACCGTGCACCGCTTGGACATGGCCACTTCTGGCTTGGTGGTCATTGCCAGAGGCCCCGAAGTGCAACGCAGCTTGAGCCAAGCCTTTGCACAGAGAGAGGTTCACAAAACATATGAAGCTGTGGTCGACGGTATTTTAAAAAGTGCAAATGAAAGCCAGGCCGATGCCTGGCAAGACATTCAAATGCCCTTGTTGATCGATTGGCCCAACCGCCCCAAAAGCAAAATAGATTGGGAACACGGCAAACCCAGCCACACCCAATGGCGCATCCAGCAAGGGGCTTGTTTACAGGCAACGACCCGAGTCGAGCTGAAACCTATCACGGGGCGAACCCACCAACTGCGCTTGCACATGATGGCGATCGGTCATGCCATACTGGGCGATAGCTTGTATGCCACACCCGAAATTTTGGCAAAATCTCCTCGCCTTTTATTGCACGCGCGCGAACTCCAATTCAAGCATCCAATCACGGCAGAATGGATGGCATTCGAAAGTACGGTTCCGTTTTAATTCGAAAGAAGATCAACATGACACAACACCTCTACATCTTGACAGGCGGCTCTCGCGGCATGGGCTTGGCCATTGCCGAGCAACTCCTGAAGCCGGGCCATACGCTCATTTGCATTTCACGCAATCAACAAGCCAGCTTGGCTGAACTTGCTCAAAAATCAGGTGCCACATTAGCGCAGTGGTCTCATGATTTAGCAGACGGCGCTGTGGCCAGCAAGGCATTGCTAACTTGGCTTGAAGCTCAAAAACCCAATGAATTTCAAAGTGCCACGCTCATTAACAATGCAGGCGTCATTCCTCGCATTGGGCCCCTGAGTGAAGCAGACCCGCACAATCTGGCCATGGCATTGCGTGTAGGCTTAGAGGCGCCCATGCAATTGTGCGCAGCCTTTCTCAGTGCCACTGAAAGCTGGCACATGCCCCGCAAAGTGGTCAACATTTCTTCTGGGCTTGGCCGCCGTGCCATGGCCTCGCAATCGGGCTACTGCGCAGCCAAGGCAGGCATGGACCACTTCACCCGCTGTTTGGCCCTAGAAGAGGCCCTGAAACCCAATGGTGCCAAAGTAACGTCTTTGGCCCCTGGCGTCATAGATACCGACATGCAAATCCAATTGCGCGCCGCCCCAGCCGAAAGCTTTCCAGATCAAGGCGGCTTTCAACAACTCAAAGCCACAGGCCAACTCACCTCACCAGCAGATGCCGCCAAGCGCATCCTTGACTATTTGGCTCGCCCCGACTTTGGCAGCAACCCCGTGAGCGACGTTAGAGACGCTTAAGCGACTTTTGTCAGCGCCCTGTAGTCTTTTTCGATCAGACTTTGGGGTTAAATCTATTTCAATTCAAAGGAGACTCAGATGAGCCGTGAAGTCGTAGTGGTCAGCAGTGTTCGCACTGCCATTGGAACGTTTGGTGGCAGCTTGAAAGACATTGCCCCCACAGAATTGGGCGCCCAAGTGGTGCGCGAAGCTCTCAAGCGCGCCAATACCGATGGCAAAGACGTTGGTCATGTGGTGTTTGGCCATGTGGTCAACACCGAGCCCAAAGACATGTACTTGTCGCGTGTTGCCGCCATCAACGGTGGCTGTGCAGAAGGCACACCTGCTTTCAACGTCAACCGTCTGTGCGGTTCAGGCTTGCAAGCCATTTTGTCTGCAAGCCAATCCATCTTGCTGGGCGATGCCGACGTGGCCATTGGCGCCGGCGCAGAAAACATGAGCCGTGCACCTTACGCCATCAACACCAACCGTTTTGGCGCACGCATGGGCGACACCAAAATGATCGACATGATGGTGGGCGCACTGCACGACCCCTTCCACACCATTCACATGGGCGTGACCGCCGAGAACATTGCCGCCAAGTGGGGCATCACCCGCGAAGACCAAGACAAGTTGGCCGTTGAAAGCCACAATCGTGCAGAACGCGCCACGCAAGCCGGTTATTTCAAAGATCAGATCATGCCGGTCATGCTCAAAACGCGCAAAGGCGAAGTGGCCTATGACACAGACGAGCATTTCCGCCCTGGCTGCACCATGGAAGAACTGGGCAAACTCAAGCCCGTGTTCATCAAAGAAAATGGCACCGTCACAGCGGGCAATGCTTCAGGCATCAACGATGCTGCGGCTGCCGTAGTCCTGATGGAAGCTGGCGCGGCCAAGGCCCGCGGCGTCAAACCTTTGGCACGCTTGGTGGCTTACGCACACGCCGGTGTCGATCCCAAGTACATGGGCATTGGTCCTGTGCCTGCCACTCAGTTGGCTCTGAAAAAAGCAGGCCTGACCGTGAATGATTTGGATGTGATCGAAGCCAACGAAGCGTTTGCGGCGCAAGCTTGCGCTGTCACGCGCGACCTTGGTTTGGATCCCGCCAAGGTCAATCCCAATGGTTCCGGTATTTCATTGGGTCATCCTATCGGTGCGACAGGCGCTTTGATTACCGTCAAAGCATTGCACGAACTGCACCGCATCAATGGCCGTTATGCCTTGGTCACCATGTGCATTGGCGGCGGCCAGGGTATTGCGGCCATTTTCGAGCGAATGTAATCAGCGATAGCGTTCACGCGCAATGCGCGCGCCTTCAGCCAAAGCTTGTAATTTCTTTTCGGCTACTTCGCGGCTCATGGGTGCCAGGCCGCAATTGGTACAAGCAATGATGCGCGCCTTGGGCACAAACTGAAGCGCACGGCCAATGGTGTCGGCCACTTGTTCAGGTGTTTCAATCACATCGCTGGCCACATCAATCACGCCCACCATCACGTCTTTGCCTTCTAGCAAAGCCATCAGGTCCATGGGCACATGCGATTGAAAGCATTCCAAGCTCACTTGCTTGATGCTGCTTTTGGCCAAGGCTGGAAACACCTTTTCATATTGGCGCCACTCGTGGCCCAATGAATTTTTCCAATCGATGTTGGCTTGAATGCCATAGCCATAGCAAATGTGAACGGCTGTGGTGCATGTTAGGCCTTGCGCGGCGCGCTCTAAAGCTTTCACACCCCAGTCAGCAGCCTCTTCCATGTACACATTGAAGGCGGGCTCATCGAACTGAATAATGTCAACACCATCAGCTTGCAGTGCCAATGCTTCTTGGTTTAACAACTCTGCAAAGGCCATGGCCATCTTTACTTTGTCGCCATAAAAGCGATCGGCCACGGTATCGACAATGGTCATCGGGCCAGGCAATGTGAATTTTAATTTTTTCTTGGTGTGCGCTCTTGCCAATTGAGCTTCAAAAGCATGCACGCGGCCTTTTAAACGCAAGGGTGCAACCACTTGCGGCACTTGTGCGTCGTAGCGATTGTTGCGAATGCCCATGGTCACTTTGTTTTCAAAGTCAATGCCTTCAACTTGCTCTAGAAAACCATGCACAAAGTGTTGGCGTGATTGCTCACCGTCACCAATGACATCCAAGCCAGCATCTTCTTGGGTTTTGATCCAGAGCAGTGTGGCATCAGCTTTGGCTTGCTTCAGGCTATCGCCTTCAGCCATCCACTTAGGCCAAAGCTTGTTGGTTTCAGCCAACCATTCTGGCTTGGGAAGGCTGCCTGCAATTGCGGTTTCAAACATGCGTGTACTCCTGAGATATTGCGGATTTCAAATTGAATTCTTGGGCCAACAATGCGTACGAACGCGTTTGCGCTTTGGCGTCATACGTCCACGTAATGATGGCCATTTCATCGAGTTCAAGCCGTGTTGCCACCGCTCTTAACTTGTCTGACACTGTTTTAGCACTTCCAACAAATGCATTGGCCTTGAGTGCATCAAGCGCCATTTGTTCAGACTGAGAATAGTCTCGATCGGCATGCTCAGGCGGCATCATGGGGCCAATGCGACCTAGATTTCGGTCCATTCGCCAACGCGCGCGGCTTTTGAAAAGATGCCAAGCTTCTTCGTCTGTGTCAGCCGCTAAAGCCCAAACACAAAGTGTGGCCTTGGGTCGGTCTAAGCCTGCGCTGGGCCTGAACGTATCGCGGTAAATTTGCAAGGCCTGATCAGCCCCCTGCCCATCCGTAATGAACCAAGCGAAGGCATAAGGCAGTCCCAAATGAGCCGCCAACTGAGCCCCATAGTCAGAGCTGCCCAACATCCAAACATCTGGCGATGTCGCCGACTGAGGGTAGGCAAACACACCATGACCAGGATGCCCTGCGGGCAATGGCTGACCTTTGACCCACGCTTGAAGTTCCATCACCTGCTGCGGAAAGTTTTCGCTGGCATAACGGTCTGGGTTCAACAATTGTGCTGTTTTGCCGTCGCTTCCGGGTGCACGCCCAACACCCAAATCAATGCGCCCTGGCGCCAATGCATCGAGCACTCTGAATTGTTCGGCTACCTTCAAGGCAGCATAGTGCGGCAACATGACGCCCGCACTGCCAATTCTGATTTTTTGAGTTTGTGTGGCAATGGCCGCCATCAAAATTTCGGGCGCAGTGCCCACAATGCTGGGATGTGCGTGATGCTCACTCACCCAAAAACGCGCATAGCCCAAACGTTCGGCCTCAATGGCCAGAGCCACCGTTTGCCGGATGGACTCATCTTGCCCTCGGCCAGACATGGCAACCGATTGGTCCAGTACAGAAAGTTTCAGGCTCATGCTTGAGTCACTTGCAGTATCAAAAAATAATTCATCAAGCCTTGG
This sequence comes from uncultured Burkholderiales bacterium, assembly GCA_937897495.1. Lineage (GTDB taxonomy): Bacteria > Pseudomonadota > Gammaproteobacteria > Burkholderiales > Burkholderiaceae_C > Limnohabitans_A. Next base: position 2,349 of record CALCBL010000029.1, on the reverse strand, counting down.
CCATTTCTGCTTCTTGCAATGCGCGCCACATCACTTTACCACTGCCACTCTTGGGCAATACCTCAAGGAACTCGACCACGCGCGGCACTTTGTAAACCGCCATGGTGTCTCGGCACCAGTCAATGATGTCTTGTTCGCTCACTTGACCCTTGTGCGTACTCCTTAGCACCACGACAGCCTTGACTGATTCGCCGCGGTAGGCGTCTTTGGTAGAAATGATGCAGGCCTCTTGAATGGCGGGATGTTTGAACATCAGCGCCTCCACTTCTGCGGGCCAAACCTTGAAGCCGCTGGCATTGATCATGCGCTTGAGTCTGTCGGTCATGAAGAAGTAGCCTTCCTCATCGATGCGGCCCATGTCGCCAGATCGGAAGAAAGATTTGCCATCTCGCTCAAAGAAGGCACTGGCAGTGGCTTCTGGTCGTTTCCAGTAGCCTTTGAAAATTTGTGGTCCCGCCATGACAATTTCACCCGATTCACCTTGGGGCAACTCTTTCAAAGTTTCTGGGTCTACCACGCGCGCATCCACGCTCATGAACGGAATTCCCAAACATTGTTTTTTGGGTGCATCAGGTGGGTTGGAGTGTGAAGGCGCCGCAGTTTCAGTCAAGCCATAACCTTCAATGTAGCGAAGACCAAATTGATCGATCAGTCGTTGGGCCACAGCCTCAGGCATGGCTGCACCGCCACCCCCAATGTTTTGCAAACTGGTCAAATCAAATTGCGCCATATTGGCACTGCCCAACAAGTCAATGACCATGGTGGGAATATTGGTCCAGTGCGTCACCTTCCATTTGGAGATAAGACGACCCGCCAAATCTCTGTCCCAACGCGGCATCAAAATGAGGGTTGCGCCCATGAAAATGGTGGCGTGCATCACACTGACCATGCCCGTGATGTGAAACATCGGCACCACACACAAACATTTGTTTTCAGGGGTTCCATTGGCCCACAAGCCGCTTGACATGGCGTTGTGCATGATGGTTCCGTGCGTGTGCATGCAACCTTTTGGCAGGCCCGTGGTACCGCTGGTGTAAGGCAGCACCGCTAAATCTTCTGATTGCGCAGTGACAGGGCCCAGTTCGACTTTGTCTTGTAAAGCAGATGCCCACGCATGCACTTGCCCGTCTTCAAGCAAAGGCAAGGCATGCACTGTCTTTAACCAGACGCTCCAAGTTTCAGGCAATTCTTCGGGGCCGATGTTGGCAGCATCAAACGCATCTGTGAATTGAGTGACCAACAAATGCTGGAGTCGCTCTTTTTTTTCTAAGGCATTGCTTGCAGCTGCCAACTCGGGTGCGAGGTCTGCCGTGGTCACAGCCACCTTGGTATCAGGATCCAAGATGTAGTGCTTCAACTCTTCCGTGCGGTTCATTGGGTTGACCGGCACCACCACAGCATCAAGGCGCAGAATTGCAAAATGCGTGATCACCAACTGCGGACAATTTTGCATGTCCAACACCACGCGATCGCCTTTTTTAACGCCCATCTTGCGCAAAGCCGAAGCAATTTTTTCTGCTTCCAATTGCAACTGTGAATAGGTCCACGTTCTGCCCATGAACACCAAGGCCACTTTTTGGGGATAGCGCATTGCACTGATTTGCAAATTCATCCACAAAGATGTTTGCGGTGCTGTCAATTGGTAAGGCAGTCTTTTGGGCCAAAAAGCATAGTGAGCGGGCATTCAATGAGTCTCCAAAAGAATACGAAATAAGGTCAGTGAATTGTTCTTTTTAAGGCGTGGTGCATTTTGCACAAGAGATCCTAATCGGGTATGAAGAGAAGGAACATCCCCAGAGTCCCTAAGGAGACGACATTTTTTGCCTCGTGAAGGCGGGTCAAATGAAAGTCAATGTATGCGTTTGCAAGTTGGTATGCCGTGAATTCACGCTAAATTGAAGTTTTTCAAACAAGACATGCATGGCCTCTCTATCCACCCCCGCTTGCTGCGGCACCAGCAAAGCCGCTGAGCTTCTTCAGCTGTCGGTCGGCACGGTTCAAAGCTTGGCTGACAAGAAAATCCTTCACGCATGGATCACCCAAGGGGGTCACCGGCGCATTTCGCTCGAATCCATTCAAAATTACCAGTTGCAGCAGCAAAAATTACCCGCACTCGAGCGGCTCATGAGCGAACGGCTCAAAGTCATGGTGGTCGATGACGACGCAGTCTCAAGGCATCTCTTGCAAGACACTTGCCTCTCAGCGCACCCGCATGTCGACTGCTGCGCCATGGCTTCAGCCATTGAAGCACTGCTTCATTTGCCTGTGTTCAGGCCTCACATCATGCTCATCGACCTCCTCATGCCCAAGGTTGATGGCTGGGAACTGGTCAAGCGGGTGCAACAAAAT
>CALCBL010000028.1 GCA_937897495.1 uncultured Burkholderiales bacterium | reverse complement strand
ATGCTGCCATCATGGGGCTGTTGCCACCGCGTAGCAGCAATCGCTCGCCAGACTTCAAACCCATGTCGTGAACCAACACATGGGCAATTTGATTCACCTTGGTTTGCAATTGCGCATAGGTCCATGCCATGGGGCCGGTTGCATCTACGCCGCGCACCGCCATTCTGTCGCCCCTGCCTTGCGCCACATGCTCGTCTAGCAAAGCCTGTACACAATTGAGCTGCTCAGGGTATTGAACTTCGGGTCGATCAAAAACAAAAACTGGCCACTGATCTTTTGGCGGCAAACGATCGCGCGTAAAGGTGTCAGTGTGCAATGTAGGTGCTAATGCTTGGCTCATTTGAAACCTCACTTGAGTAAGTCACGGCCAATGATCAATTGCTGTACTTCTGTTGCGCCTTCGTAAATGCGCAGCGCTCTAATTTCTCGGTACAAAGACTCCACAATGCAGCCCTTTTTCACGCCCATGCCACCATGCATTTGCACAGCCATGTCAATGATTTGCTGGGCGTTTTCTGTGGCAGTCATTTTGGCCATGGCCGCTTCTTGCGTAATTCTCTGACCTTGATCGCGCAGCCACGCTGCTCTGTAGGTCAGCAAAGTGGCGGCGTCTAGCAGGGTGGCCATTTGCGCCAACTTGCTTTGCGTGATTTGAAAATCTGCCAAGGTGCCACCAAACATTTTGCGCTGCTTGGCCCACGCAATGGATTCGTCCAAGGCTCTGCGCGCAAAGCCGAGTGATGCTGCAGCCACAGACGTTCTAAAAACATCCAGCGTGGCCATGGCCACTTTGAAGCCTTCGCCCGCTGCGCCAATGCGCTTGGCATGCGGCACCAACACGTTGTTGAAATTTAACGTAGCCAACGGGTGTGGCGCCATCACATCAATGCGCTCCGCTATTTCCAAGCCAGGGCTGTCGGCATCCACAATGAAAGCGCTAATGCCCCTGGCGCCAGGCGCCTCACCTGTGCGTGCAAACACCACATAAAAATCGGCAATGCCCCCATTGGAAATCCAAGTCTTCAAACCATTCAAGCGATAACCATCGGCAGTAGCAAGCGCACTGCATTGCATAGCGGCTACATCAGATCCTGCATCGGGCTCGCTCAACGCAAAAGCCGCCAGCGCTTCCCCCTTGGCCACACGCGGCAAATAAGCGGCTTGTTGTTCGGGTGTTCCTTTGAGACTGATAGCGCCCGAGCCCAGCCCCTGCATGGCAAACGCAAAGTCGGCCAAGCCATGATGCCAAGCCAACTCCTCGCGCAACAAACAAATGGTGCGGGTGTCAATCACCTCAGATGCCCCGCCATGCGCCTTGCCCGCTATGGCAGGCTTAAGCCAACCACCCTGCCCCAAAGCTTTGACCAAACTCACACATTCACGGTCGATGGCATCGCGCGATTCATCGTGGCCATGCTGATCTGCAAACTGCTTCGAGGTCCACTCTTGCAATTGAGTTTTGAAAACTCGATGCGCCTCATCAAAGAAAGGCCATGCCAAGTGAGAGGCGGAGTTCATGTTCAATTTCCTTCGAAGACGGGCGTTTGCTTGGCCACAAAGGCGTGATAAGCCCTGTGAAAATCATTGGTGACCATGCAAATGGCTTGGGCTTGCGCTTCGGCTTCAATGGCTTCGTCCACCCCCATGTTCCACTCTTGCTGCAACATTTTCTTGGTCATGCCGTTGGCAAAGGTAGGGCCACTTGCCAACATGTGGGCCATGGCTTGAGCCTCTGACAACACAGTTTCCGGTGTGCACACTCGGTTGTAAAAACCCCAGCGCTCTGCCTCTTCGCCTGGCAAACCGCGGCCTGTGTACAGTAACTCGGAAGCTCGCCCCTGCCCAATCACGCGGGGCAGCAAAGCACACGCGCCCATGTCACATCCGGCCAAGCCAACCTTGTTGAACAGAAAAT
>CALCBL010000027.1 GCA_937897495.1 uncultured Burkholderiales bacterium | reverse complement strand
CTTTCTTCCCATCTCGCCTCATCGAAATACATGATCGAAACACAATGCGAAGCAGCGTAAAACAAACCTCAACGGCCATTGAGAAGGTTGACACCCGCTTTTTAGAAAGTTTGATTGGCTACAACGCACGTCGCGCTGCATTGGCCATCATTGAAGAATTTTTAGAAAGAATGGCGGTCTACGGACTCAAGCCTGTCGACTTTTCTGTCATGTCCGTCATCGTTCACAACCCTGGTGTGACATCGCGTCAACTGTGCGCGTCTTTGAACATCTTGCCGCCCAATTTGGTCAGCCTCATTCAATCTTTAGATTCGCGGGGTTTGGTTGAACGTCTGCCCCACCCCCATGATGGTCGCGCCGTCGGTCTACATCCGACTAAAAAGGGCAAAGCACTCATGTTGCAAGCTGAAGCTACGGCATCAGAACTCGAAAGAAATGTAGGCGGTAAACTCACCCCCAACCAAGCGCAAACATTGGTCACTCTTTTGCAAAAAATCTATCTCTAAGTCGGCTGCACCCTCAGTAACTTAGGCATACTCATTTGGAGAACATCTCGTGGTGAATTCAAGCTTTCCCTCATTGAATGAAACATTGCCCCATGATGCAGCCAACGCCCTTTTGATTGGCCGTATTTGGGTACCTGGTGAAGGTCCCTACTTGGTCAAAGTGGGTCAGCATGAGATCACTGATTTATCAGAACTGGCGCTGACCAGCAGTGACCTGATGGAACTGGATCACGCTGCTGCCAAGGTCGCGAAACACTCAGGTCGAACATGGTCCACGCCAAGCGTATGGGCCAATACGGATCCTTTGAATCAAAACCCAGAAGAGGCGTGGTTCTTAGCGCCCACTGACCTGCAAGCCATTAAAGCCGCTGGTGTGACCTTTGTCGCCAGCATGCTAGAGCGCGTCATTGAAGAGCAAGCGCGTGGCGATGCCGCCAAAGCTGATAGTGTTCGAGCAGCGGTTATCAGCGTGATGGGCGACAACTTGCGAAACGTCAAACCTGGCTCTGATCAAGCCATGAAGTTGAAAGAAGTTTTGGTGGCGCAAGGTGTGTGGTCGCAGTATTTGGAGGTAGGCATTGGCCCAGACGCCGAAATTTTCACCAAGTCACAAGCCATGAGCGCGGTCGGCTCTGGCTTTGATGTGGGCTTGCACCCAGGCAGTTCTTGGAACAACCCAGAACCCGAAATTGTGTTGGTCATCAATTCAAAGGGGCAAGTGGTCGGCGCTGCCATGGGCAACGATGTCAACCTGCGCGACTTTGAAGGCAGGAGTGCTTTGCTGCTCGGAAAAGCCAAAGACAACAATGCCAGTTGTGCCATTGGCCCCTTCATCCGTTTGTTTGACGAGCATTACACCATCGACAGCGTGCGCACCACCGACCTCAGCATGACCGTTCAAGGCCCTGAAGGTTTTGTCATGCAAGGCAGCAGTTCGCTCAGTCAAATTAGCCGCGACCCCTTGGACCTTGCAGCGCAAGCCATTGGCCAGTACCACCAATACCCCGACGGCTTGGTTTTATTTTTAGGCACCATGTTTGCGCCCACCCAAGACCGCCATGGACCCGGTCAAGGCTTCACCCATGTCGTGGGCGATACCGTGGCTATTTCGACCCCGCAGCTGGGCACACTTTTTAACCGTGTCACCACGTCAGATCTGGCGCCACCTTGGACTTACGGCATTCGAGCCTTGATCCAAGATTTGGCCAAACGCCAGCCCAGCCCGAAACCCTGAGCACACGCCTTGCCAATGGGCGTCTTTCCACTGGCATAATTCAGCCCTTAGGCCAGTCTCGAACTGGCTTTTCTATGACCCCTTTTTAGGACGCACCCATGAACACCACAGCCACAGGCCTGCAATACGAAGACACCGTGGTCGGCGACGGCGCCGAAGCCACCAAAGGCCAAACAGTCACCGTGCATTACACCGGTTGGCTGTACGAAGACGGCGAGCAAGGCGCTAAATTTGACTCCAGCAAAGACCGCCGCGACCCCTTCCAATTCGTTTTGGGCGCAGGCATGGTCATTCGCGGCTGGGACGAAGGCGTGGCAGGCATGAAAATCGGTGGCGCACGCACCCTGATCATCCCGGCTGATTTAGGCTACGGCTCACGCGGCGCAGGCGGCGTGATTCCCCCTAACGCCACTTTGAAATTTGACGTCGAATTGCTCGAGCTGTCTTGATCTGCTCCAAGTCTCTGAAGGATCGCCTTCAGGGTCTTGAAATCTCTCAAAGCGCCCCCAAGTTTGGGGCGTTGTCATTTATTGCGGATGCATTTCATGTCTGATTCCAACTCACAAAACACCCCCAATCAAACACCGAACCCAGGTGCAGCGAGCGTCATGCCTACGGCCGAGGCCTTGGCTGCTGCGGCTGCTGCCATGGGCACAGACACCCAGGCTCAGCAGGCTTCTGCCCCTCAAGACCCATTGACGGATGCACAAGCTGAACTGGCCAATGTGAAGGCCCAAAACGCCACATTGGCAGACCAGTACCTTCGCGCTCAAGCAGATGTGCAAAACGCCCGTCGCCGCGCCGATGAAGAAATTTCCAAAGCTCGCAAGTTTGCGGTAGAAGGTTTTGCCGACAGCCTGCTGCCCGTGTTGGACAGTTTGGAAGCCGGTTTGGCCATCCAAAACGTCACGCCCGAGCAACTTCGCGAAGGCGCAGAAGAGCCACGCTTCCAATTGAAAAGCGCCCTCGAGCGCAACAAGGTGATTGAAATCAACCCTGCCGCTGGCACCAAGTTTGACCCCCACCATCACCAGGCCATCAGTGTGGTCCCTGCAGAGCAGGAAGCCAATACGGTCGTCACCGTTTTGCAAAAGGGCTACCTCATTGCAGATCGCGTATTGCGCCCGGCTTTGGTCACGGTCACAGCCCCTAAATAAAAACCTTTAGAAGTAGAAAACAGCCTCTTTCAGCCCAAAACAGGGCAAAAAGATGCAAATTCAGCCATTTCGGACTTGAAATTGCCCCAACTGCCCCTACTTCTGTTTCATTCAAGCATTTTTTAGATTACCGGAGAAGAACATGGGAAGAATCATTGGCATTGACTTGGGCACCACCAACTCGTGTGTGGCCATCATGGAAGGCAACACCACCAAGGTGATTGAAAACGCCGAAGGCGCTCGCACCACACCTTCCATCATTGCTTACCAAGAAGATGGCGAAATTTTGGTTGGCGCGTCCGCCAAGCGTCAGGCTGTTACCAACCCCCGCAACACGCTGTATGCCGTGAAGCGCCTGATTGGCCGCAAGTTTGCAGAAAAAGAAGTTCAAAAAGACATCGACCTGATGCCTTACACCATTGCCAAAGCCGACAACGGCGACGCATGGGTGGAAGTGCGCGGCAACAAATTGGCGCCCCCACAAATTAGCGCAGAAGTTTTGCGCAAGATGAAGAAAACCGCCGAAGACTACCTCGGCGAAGAAGTGACAGAAGCCGTCATCACGGTGCCTGCTTATTTCAACGACGCTCAACGTCAAGCCACCAAAGATGCCGGCCGCATTGCTGGTTTGGATGTCAAGCGCATCATCAACGAACCAACTGCTGCTGCTCTGGCTTTCGGTTTAGACAAAACAGACAAAGGCGATCGCAAGATTGCGGTGTATGACTTGGGTGGCGGTACGTTTGACGTGTCCATCATTGAAATTGCAGACGTCGATGGCGAGAAGCAATTCGAAGTGTTGTCCACCAACGGCGACACCTTCTTGGGCGGCGAAGACTTTGACCAACGCATCATCGACTTCATCATCACTGAGTTCAAGAAAGAAAGCGGCGTTGATTTGTCCAAAGATGTGTTGGCCTTGCAGCGCTTGAAAGAAGCCGCTGAAAAAGCCAAGATCGAATTGTCAAGCTCTGCTGGCACTGACATCAACTTGCCCTACATCACTGCCGATGCCACAGGCCCTAAACACCTGAGCATCAAACTTAGCCGTGCCAAGTTAGAAAGCTTGGTCGACGAGTTGATCGAGCGCACCATGGCCCCTTGCCGCATGGCCATCAAAGACGCTGGCGTGAACGTGGCCGACATTGACGACATCATTTTGGTAGGCGGTATGTCTCGCATGCCCAAAGTGCAAGAGAAGGTCAAAGAGTTCTTCGGCAAAGAGCCCCGCAAAGACGTGAACCCTGACGAGGCCGTAGCCGTTGGCGCCGCCATTCAAGGCCAGGTTTTGTCGGGTGATCGCAAAGACGTTTTGTTGCTAGACGTCACACCTTTGTCTTTGGGCATCGAAACCCTGGGTGGCGTGATGACCAAAATGATCACCAAGAACACCACCATTCCCACCAAGTTTGCACAGACCTACTCTACAGCCGACGACAATCAGCCCGCTGTCACCATCAAGGTTTACCAAGGCGAGCGCGAGATGGCCAGTGGCAACAAGTTGCTGGGCGAGTTCAACCTCGAAGGCATTCCACCCGCAGCGCGTGGCACACCGCAAATCGAAGTGTCGTTTGACATTGACGCCAACGGCATCTTGCACGTGGGTGCCAAAGACAAAGGCACCGGCAAAGAAAACAAGATCACCATCAAGGCCAACTCTGGTTTGTCTGAAGCTGAAATTCAACAGATGGTGAAAGACGCCGAGTTGAACGCCGAAGACGACAAGAAGAAACTCGAAATCGTTCAAGCCAAAAACTCAGGCGAAGCCACTGTGCACAGCGTGAAGAAAAGCTTGACCGAATACGGCGACAAAATTGAAGCCGACGAGAAAACCAAAATCGAAGCCGCCGTGAAAGAATTGGAAGAAGCATTGAAAGGCGAAGACAAAGACGCCATCTCTGCTAAAACCGAAACCCTCATGACCGTCAGCCAGAAGTTGGGCGAAAAAATGTATGCCGACATGCAAGCCAAAGAAGCAACTGCCGGTGGCGCAGCGGGTGGCCCTGGCGGCCCTGGCGCAGAAGCAAAACCCGCAGACGACAATGTGGTCGATGCAGAAGTGAAAGAAGTTAAAAAGGGTTAAACCTTCTTCTCATGGGCAATAGCCCAAGCCGCCGCGTTAGCGTATTCCACTAGGAAATCGCTTGCGCGGCGTTCTTGTTCAAACAGTAGCAAAACACGATGGCCAAAAGAGACTTTTACGAAGTATTGGGTGTAGCCAAGAACGCCTCTGAAGAAGAGATTAAAAAAGCGTATCGCAAATTGGCCATGAAGTTCCACCCTGACCGTCATCAGGGCGACGAAGCCAAAGAAGCGGAAGGCAAATTCAAGGAGGTCAAAGAGGCCTACGAGATGTTGTCGGACGCACAGAAGCGCGCCGCCTATGACCAATACGGGCACGCTGGCGTCGACCCCAGCATGCGCGGCCCTGGCGGTGGCGCTGAAGGCTTCGGTGGTTTTGGTGAAGCTTTCGGCGACATCTTTGGCGACATCTTTGGTCAGCAACGGGGTGGTGGTGGCCGCGGCGGTCGACAAGTGTTTCGCGGTGGCGATTTAAGCTATGCCATGGAAGTCACTTTGGAAGAAGCAGCGACTGGCAAGGATGCCCAAATTCGAATTCCTAGCTGGGATGAGTGCGACCCCTGCGGTGGCTCGGGCGCCAAGAAAGGCACCAGCGCTAAAACCTGCGGCACTTGTCAAGGTTCTGGCACTGTGCAAATGCGTCAAGGCTTTTTCAGTGTGCAGCAAACCTGTCCGCATTGCCGTGGTTCCGGCAAAATCATCGCCGACCCCTGCCCATCTTGCAGCGGCCAAGGCAAGCTCAAAAAACAAAAAACGCTAGAAGTCAAAATTCCTTCGGGCATCGACGACGGCATGCGCATTCGCAGCACGGGCAACGGCGAGCCTGGCACCAATGGTGGCCCGCCCGGTGACTTGTACATTGAAATTCGCCTCAAGAAACACGAAATCTTTGAGCGCGATGGCGATGACTTGCATTGCTCGGTCCCCATCGGCTTTAGCAAAGCGGCCTTGGGCGGCGAAATCGATGTGCCCACACTCAGTGGCAAAGCGGCCATTGACATCCCTGAAGGCACGCAAACTGGCAAACAATTTCGTTTGCGCGGCAAAGGCATCAAAGGGGTTCGCGCCAGCTACCCTGGCGACTTGTATTGCCACATCACAGTTGAGACGCCCGTCAAGCTGACGGAGCATCAGCGCAAACTGCTCAAAGAGTTTGACGAGTCTTTGCAAAAAGGCGGCGCCAAGCACATGCCTACGGGCAACAGCTGGACCGACAAACTCAAAGGTTTGTTCGGAGCTTGAGCTTGATGCAGGCCTTAAACTAGGCCCTATGACATCCAAAAGCCACCGCACTTCGGGCTCTCAACGCAGCGCATGGCACCCTGCGTGGCTTGCGGTGGTGGGCAGTCTTTGGCTAGCCAGCGTAGGCAACATTGCTCTGTGGATGCAAGTCCATCAATTGCCTGAGGTGTCTGGCCTCAGAGGCTTTGCTTTTGCCATGGGTTTTGGTGCCATCATCACAGCGGCCCTGACACTTATCTTGAGTTTGTTCAACTGGCGGTGGCTCCTTAAACCGGTGCTGACGGTGTTCTTCTTCAGTGCTGCAAGCGGCGCTTACTTTATGGTGAGCTACGGCATCGTGATAGACAGCAGCATGATCACCAACGTGATCCAAACCGACACCAAAGAAGCCATGGACTTGTTGAATTGGCGCATGCTCATCAGTTTCTTTCTGCTTGGATTACTGCCCAGTTGGGTGCTTTGGAAAACACCTGTCAAATCTTTGCGCTGGACCCAACAAGCTTTCAACAACACCCTGACTGGCGCGGCGTCGATCATTGTCATCGTGGCAGTTCTGCTCGCTATTTTTCAAGATTACGCATCCATCATGCGCAATCACACTCAGTTGCGTTATTTGGTCAATCCTTTGAACAGCTTCTATGCCATTGGCATGGTGGCCGCCAAGCCCTTTCAGCAAAACAATCGAATTTTGCTACCCATGGGTCGTGACGCCAAAGTAGCAACGCTAAGGCCAACCGATAAACCACCTCTTTTGTTATTGGTCTTAGGGGAAACTGCGCGCATGGGCAACTTTGGCGTCAATGGCTACGAGCGCCCCACCACGCCAGAGTTGGCCAAAGAAAACATCGTCAGCTTAAAAGGTGTGATGTCCTGTGGCACTAGCACTGCCACTTCCGTACCTTGTATGTTTTCTCATTTAGGCAAAGAGGCATTTGAGGGGCGAAAAAACAATTACGAAAGCTTGATGGATATTTTGAATCATGCTGGCTTTGCAGTCCTTTGGATTGACAATCAATCTGGTTGCAAAGGCGTCTGTGAACGCGTACCGCAAGCCCTCACCAAAGAATTGAAACACCCCACCTTGTGCAAAAACGGTGAGTGTTTTGATGAAATCATGTTGCATGAACTTGATCAACGCATTCAAGCGCTTCCTGCAGAACGCCGCGCCAAAGGCGTGGTGGTCGTGATGCACCAAATGGGCAGTCACGGGCCCGCCTACTACAAACGAGTGCCTGACAATTTCAGGAAATTTCAACCCGAGTGCAAGAGCAATGCACTGCAAGAATGTTCGCGTGAGCAGGTGGTCAATTCTTTTGACAACACCATTTTGTACACCGACTATTTTTTAGCTCAGGCCATTCAATGGCTCAAGAAGTCAGAGACCACATCGGCGCCCGCTTTGCTCTATGTTTCCGACCACGGCGAATCATTGGGTGAAAACAATGTGTACTTGCACGGACTGCCATACCGTGTGGCACCCGATGTCCAAAAGCGTGTCCCTTGGATCACATGGTTGTCACCGCGTTTTGAAAAGCAATCGGGTTTGATCAACACTTGTTTGAAAAACAAAACAGATACCGCCCTGACTCACGATCACTACTTTCATTCGGTCTTAGGACTGATGAACGTCAGCAGTGAGGTTTACCAAGAAAAGTTAGATGTGCACGCCAACTGCCGCAGCAAGTTATAAAAAGCGGTCAAGCAGCCTTCGCGAAAAGCGATCCATCTGCGCTAAATTTCGAATCAAGAATTGCACGCCATGACCGTCCGTGACCAGCAACACCGAAGCAGACAAACGGCGAATGTCTTCTTCGCCTTTCAGCAATAACTGGGTGCGACCTCGATCGGTCTCGATGTCCCAAGTGCTGGGGGTTAAAAAGCCACTGACACCATACAACTTCAATATTTGGGGCATGAACTCACGTTGGTTGATGGCCTTCAAAACTCTGGCGCGCACGGCGTCGGGCAGCATGTTCAAATGCGGAATCCAGAGCAACTCTTTGCCATCCCCATCAACCAAGGCAATACCCTCGTCAGGTGCCGCAACTGGAAATGATCTGACAGCCAAGACGTGGTCATGCTGCTGCCCTTGTTCGCTCACGAAATACCACCTGCCAGAGGGGCCTTGATCGAATTGGATATTCATCAACTGTGTACTCATGAAGCAGTCGACTCTCTCAAAACAGCGCCTTCGGATTCAGCTTGTCTTTGCTGCGCTTCGTACAAGCGCCAATAGGCCCCTTGGCTTTCAATCAGCACATCGTGCGTACCTTCTTCCACAATCAATCCTTTGTCCATGACCACCAAGCGATCTGCTTTTCGCAAGGTGGACAAGCGGTGTGCAATGGCAATGGTGGTTCGGCCACGAACCAAATTATCCAACGCATTTTGAATTTCTTTTTCTGTTTCAGTGTCCACGGCCGACGTCGCTTCGTCCAAAATTAAAATTCGCGGATTGATGAGCAAGGCGCGTGCAATGGAAATTCGCTGGCGCTCGCCGCCTGACAGTCCTTGTCCACGCTCTCCGACCAGAGAGTCATAGCCCTGTGGCATCCGTAAAATAAATTCATGCGCATGCGCAGCTCTGGCCGCCGCTACAACTTGTTCACGCGTGGCATCTGGCATGCCGTAGGCAATGTTGTCAGCGATGGTGCCAAAGAACAAGAATGGCTCTTGCAGAACCAGACCAATGTGGCTGCGGTAATTGGCCACCTTGAGTTGCTTGATGTCGACGCCATCCAACGCAATACTGCCTTCAGACAAATCATAAAAACGGCACATTAAGTTGACCAAGGTGCTTTTACCCGAGCCGCTGTGCCCCACCAAACCAATCATCTCGCCTGGCTTGATGTCCAAATTCAAATGTTTGATGACTGCACGATTGCCATAGCGAAAGCTGGCATCTGTCAAAGTGATACGCCCTTCCACTTTGGACAAGGCAACAGGGTTGACAGGTTCAGGCACACTCGAAACATGGTCCAGGATTTCGAAAATTCGCTTGGCACCGGAAGCTGCTTTTTGCGTGCTAGACACAATGCGGCTCATGCCGTCGAGGCGCGTGTAAAAGCGGCCGATGTAAGCCAAAAATGCCGTCAGCACGCCTACCGTAATTTCGTCTTTAGAAACAAGCCAAATTCCAAAACCCCACACCACCAACAAGCCAACTTCAGTCATCAGCGTCACTGTGGGAGAAAACAGTGACCAAACGCGATTGAGTCGATCATTGACCGCCAAATTGTGTTTGTTGGCATCCATGAAACGCTGCGCCTCACGGTCTTCTTGCGCAAAAGCCTTGACCACCCGAATGCCTGGAATGGTGTCAGTCAAGACGTTGGTGACCTCAGACCAAACACGGTCAATTTTTTCGAAACCTGTGCGCAATCTTTCACGGACCACATGAATCAACCAGCCAATGAAGGGCAAGGGCAAAAGTGTGACCAAGGCCAAGGTGGGATTGATGGAGAACAAAATGACCGCCGTCATCATGATCATCAAAACATCGGTGGCAAAGTCCAACAAGTGAAGTGAGAGAAAGACGTTGATGCGGTCAGTTTCGCTGCCGATGCGGGCAATCAAATCACCGGTTCGGCGACCCCCAAAGTACTCTAACGATAACTTCAGTAAATGTTGATACGTGCTGGTTCTTAAATCTGCGCCGATGCGCTCCGAAACGAGCGCCAAGATGTAAGTTTTGACCCATCCCAAACCCCATGCCACGATGGCAGACGCCAGCAAAGCCAAGAGGTACCAAGATACCGTTTCCGGCTCGATGTTCTTGCCATTTTGGTAGGGTATGAGCACATCGTCCATGAGTGGCATGGTTAGGTAGGGTGGCACCAAGGTGGCAGCTGTTGACGCCAGTGTCAAAACAAAACCCAGCAGGAGCTGCCCCCGATAGGGCCGAGCAAAACGCCAGAGTTTGAACAAGTTCCAGGTCGAAGTTGGCGCCTGGTCTTTTTCTAAGCAAACGGCACACTCCTCGTCTGAGGCATCCACCACATTCTGGCAAACAGGGCACAGGCTGTGCAGCATCTGACCGATGCCAGGCTCTGACCACTCTAAATCATTAGAAGGATGAGGCGCCGAAGATTGGCCCGAAAAAGAGGCCGCCTGAATCTGACCCAGCAAATGGTTTTCAAAGCGCAATTTCCACCTGAGAACGGCTGCTTCAAGCCCCAGCGTGAAACGCCAGGCCCCCAACCTTTGGCCACCCTGATAGAGGGCCAAGGTACCCACGCCAGCGTGATCAAGTACCCGAAGGGCGAAATCTGGGGCCAATGTCCAGAAATTCCAATTATTTTGAGCCTCATCTGCAGAGATGACCCTTTGATCGGTCAAAATAAGCAGTGTTTTTTTAAAGCTTAATTCATCATTCAGGTCAACCTCTAGCCAAGCTAGAACGTTTTCACCAAGGTGAACTCGAGACAACACGCCCTCCTGCCAAAAAAACGGCAATCCCAACAAATCGATGGGCGGATGGGTATTGGGGTTCATAAAGATTCAAACAACAAGAGTCAACCAGTGTTGGCGGCAAACAAAAACAGCAAAAGAAGCGGCCAGGACACAGCCCATGCACCTTGTTTATCAGACGATCCTTGCCAGTGCTGCAACTGGCCGGCCATTGTATCTCCGGACACGAAACGCACCGTGCCTTCGCTCAGAATTGTGAAAAGCACGAAAATGAGCTCTAAAGATATCAAATTTATTCGCATGACCCACCTCAAGGGTCCGAATATTTGGACTTACCGTCCCGTCCTAGAAGCTTGGATCGACATTGGCGATTTAGAAGACTTCCCCTCCAACACCCTCCCGGGTTTTAACGAGCGGCTCCAAAATATGCTTCCCGGGCTCATCGAGCACCGCTGCAGCGTTGGCCAAAGAGGCGGCTTTTTGCAAAGACTCACCGAAGGCACCTGGCCCGGCCACATCATGGAGCACGTGGCCCTTGAGTTGCAAAACCGCGCCGGCATGCAAACGGGTTTCGGCAAAGCCAGAGAAGCAGGCCCCAGAGGCATTTACAAAGTTGTCATTCGCACCCGCAATGAAACTGTCAGCCGCGCCGCCCTTCAAGCCGCCCGCGACTTGGTCATGGCGGCCATCGAAGACCGCCCCTACCCGATCCAACAAGTCATTGCCGATCTCACCCAAATGGTCGATCGCTTGTGCATTGGACCCAGCACCGCTTGCATTGTCGACGCGGCAACCGATCGCAATATCCCTTCCATCCGCCTCAACGATGGCAATTTGGTTCAACTCGGTTATGGCGCCAACCAGCGCCGCATTTGGACAGCCGAAACCGACCAAACCAGCGCCATTGCCGAGGGTGTTTCCAAAGACAAAGATCTGACTAAGAGTTTGCTCGCCAACTGCGGGGTGCCAGTTCCCGAAGGTCGCAATGTCGCATCACCCCAAGAAGCATGGGAAGCCGCACAAGAAATTGGCCTGCCTGTTTGCGTCAAGCCAGTCGATGGCAATCATGGTCGCGGTGTTTCCTTAGAACTCAGAACCCAAGCCGAAGTTGAAGCGGCCTACCATTTGGCTGAAGCCGAAGGCAGTGACGTCTTGGTAGAGCGACATATTTTGGGCGACGAGTATCGCTTGCTGGTGGTTGGCGGCAAATTGGTGGCGGCCAACAAAGGTGAAGTGGCCAGCATTGTGGGTGATGGCATTCACAGCGTTGAGGCGCTGATCGAAAGCCAAATCAATTCTGACCCGCGCCGCGGCGAAGAAGAAGATTTTCCTCTTGACACCATTCGCCTCAAAGATCACACCACTGCTGTGCTCGAGCTTAAGCGTCAAGGTCTTACGGGCCAAAGTGTTCCAGCAAAAGACCGCCATGTGGTGGTCATGCGCACCGGCAACATGGCCATCGATGTCACCGATTTGGTTCACCCCGATGTGGCCGAGTTAGCCGCGCTTGCCGCCCGCGTTGTGGGCTTGGACATTGCGGGTGTAGATCTGGTCGCTCAAGATATTTCCAAACCTATGAAGTCGCAAGGCGCAGCCATTGTTGAAGTCAATGCTGGCCCGGGCCTTCTCATGCACTTAAAGCCTGCCACTGGCGAAGCCAGGCCTGTGGGCCAAGCCATCGCCGCACATTTGTTTGCCGAAAATTCTGAGCCTCGCATTCCGGTAGTCGGTGTCATTGGTCAAGAAAACACCACGGGTACCAGCCATCTCATTGCATGGCTGCTGCACCTGCAAGGACTGCAAACTGGCCTCTCTTCGGCCAAAGGCTTGTTTTTAGGCCAACGCTGCCTGCACCCCCAAAGCGGCATGGAGTGGGAATCAGCCCAGCGCCTGCTGATCAACCGATCCGTTCAGGCTGCCGTCTTTGAAACCACGGCCAGGCACTTGCTTTCTGAAGGCCTGCCCTACGACCGCTGCCAGGTCGGCATCATCACCTCCATGCCCAAAGCAGCGGGCCTTGAAGATTTGTACATTCAAAGCGATGAACAAATGCCCAATGTGGTCAGAACCCAAATGGACGTTGTGTTGTCACAAGGTATGGCCGTGCTCAATGCTGAAGATGATGAAGTTGCCAATCTTGCTCAGTACTGCGATGGCGAGATCACTTATTTTGCCAGCACTGAAGAGCACCCCCGTATCGTTCAACATCGCAGTGAAAATGGGCGCGTAGTTTTCTGGCGCAAAAATCATTTGGTCTTGGCCCAAGGCGCGCATGAAATCGAAGCCTTGAATCGCCAATTGCCTGCCATTGACAAAGTATTCAAAAACAAGCACCTTAAATGCGTAGAAGTCTTAGCAGCCTCCGCAGCCGCATGGGCGCTTGGCATTCAAACCGATCTCATCCGAGCAGGCATCAAAAGTTTTGGTCAAAGCCCTGGCTCTCACTGAACCATCGCCGACCGCCAATTCATTCAACATCAGACTGCAAGACGCGCTTCAATCAGGACAAAGTTTCATGGAAGTTTCAAGAATTCGAGCTTTGCGAGGGCCCAATTTATGGAGCCGTCAAACCAGCATCGAAGCCATTGTGAGTTGCGAGCCTCAAGAGCGGGAGATGATGCCCGGCAATGAGTTTGAAAAACAATTAAGACGCATTTTTCCGGCGGTGGGAC
>CALCBL010000026.1 GCA_937897495.1 uncultured Burkholderiales bacterium | reverse complement strand
GAGCGCATCGCACAAAATCAAGCGCCCTTCAGCATCGGTGTTCAAAATTTCAATGGTTTGACCACTCATGCTGGTGACCACATCACCTGGCTTCACAGCCAGGCCATCGGGCATGTTTTCACAGGCAGGGATTAAGCCCACCACATTGATTTTGGGTTTGATGGTACTCAAGGCTTTGAAAACGCCTAAGACACTGGCCGCGCCACCCATGTCAAATTTCATCTCATCCATTTCACCTGGCGGCTTGAGAGAAATGCCACCGGTATCAAAGGTAATCCCTTTACCCACCAGCACAGTGGGCGCCTCAGATTTAGCGCCCCCTTGGTATTTCAGCACAATGAAACGAAGCGGCTCGGCAGACCCTTGAGCAACGGACATGAAAGAGCCCATGCCCAACTTGGCAACTTCCTTGGGACCCAGCACTTCGCATGACATTCCGCCTGATTTGGCCAGGGTCATTGCGGCCTTGGCCAACATGGTGGGCGTTGCATGATTGGCGGGTCGGTTGGCCCACTCTTTGGCGAACTCAATGCCTTGGATCATGCCAACGGTGGCTTTCAAGCCGTTTTGCAGGCTGAGGTTAACGCTGGGCAAGCCCACGCTGACTTGGCTTAATGAGCGCGTGGCGGGTTTTGATTTGGTGGTGCCGTAAACATAGGTTCCATCAGCCAAAGCCAAAAGCAAGGCTTGCAGGGCCTGCGCACTGAGGGGCTCGGGCGAAACGACAGTGAGCTTCTTGGTTTCGGCGGTTTTTAAACTGGCAGTCAGCCCCGACATGGCAGATTTCATGTCTGCGGCCAAGGCAGCGCCTACCCCCAAAAACACCACTTTGGATGCAGAAATACCAGCTGCACCATAGGCGTGGAGAACTTTCCCTTTTTTGCTTGAAAAGTCCTTGGCCTTCATCGCTTTTTCGATCAGCAAGGAAAGTGGGTCTTTGGCGGCTTGAAAGTGGTCAGAAATGAGGACAATCAAGACGTCTGCGGGGGATTTTGCGGCGGCTGCCAAAGAAAGTGTTTTTAATTCAAAGTTCATAATTGAGGTTTTCCAATCCAACAATGTTATTCCATTCTTCCATCCAAAAAGATTTAGCCCGAAGTTTTGGTGTCGCCATTGTGGTTTTTGCCACGGTCGTGAAAATGATGTTGGCCATGCCTAAGTTGCACACAACGGAAGGAGGCCCATGAGAACCATTCGCCGATTAATTCACGGGGAAATCATTCGAGCGGTTAGTTTTGTCGCCATTGGCTTTCTGGCCTTGTTTGTTTTTTTCGACCTGGTCGATCAACTTCAAACCTTGAGCCGAAACAAATTTCAGGGTTATCAACTGCAGCATGCTCTGATGTATGTGGCCTTGCTCATGCCCAGTCATTTGTATGAGTTGCTGCCCATTTCTGTGTTGATTGGTGCTATTTTTGTCATGGCGCGATTTGCACAAAGCTCCGAATTCACCATCCTCAGAACAGGCGGATTGGGGCCATGGCGCGCACTTCAAACGCTCTTTCAGTTGGGCCTTGTGTTTGTGACTGTCACCTTCTTGTTAGGTGACTACATCTCGCCTTGGACAGACAAGCAAGCACAGTTTTTGAAGGCGCATTACCAAGGACAAATTACCGTTGGTCAGACTGGCGCGTGGCTGAGAGAAAAGCAGGCGCAATCACAATTTGCCGTCAACGTCAGATCCATGAGCAGCGAAGGCGAGCCCGAGAATATTCGCATTCATGAATTTGACAATGAAGGGCGGCTCAAGTCCATGACCCTTGCGCCAAGTGCCCAGTTGATGGGTGACGGATCTTGGCTTTTGAAACCCGCTGATCGGCGCATTTTTCACAACACAGCCGCCGAAGATTCAAAAATCGAAATTTTGAATCTGCCGGAATGGTCATGGAAAACCGAAATCACCTCCGAGATGATTTCTGCTGCGCTCCTCAGTCCCGATCGAATGAAAACCATTGACTTGTTTCAATACATGCGACATTTGGCAGCCAATGGTCAAAATGCACAACGCTATGAAATTCAGTTTTGGCGAAAGGTGTTTTATCCACTGAGTTGCTGGGTCATGCTGACGCTTGCTTTGCCATTTGCTTATTTGCATTTCAGATCAGGCAACATCGCAGGCTATGTTTTTGGAGGGGTCATGGCTGGCATCAGTTTTTATTTGCTGAACAACGTTTTTGGCTTCATTGGCAATCTGCAAAATTGGCAGCCTTGGCTCACAGCCGCTGCGCCTGCACTGATCTACAGCATGGTCTCACTGGCTACTTTTTGGTGGCTGGTTTTACGCCAATAAAGGTTTTTTGATGACAAACATCAGCTCTCAACATGCCATCATTCTGTTTGCTCACGGCTCAAGAGACGCCTTATGGCGACGTCCGATTGAAGCTGTTGCCAATGAGATGAAGCAACTTTCACCTGACACACAAGTGGCATGCGCCTACCTTGAACTGACCGAGCCCGACTTGCCGACTACCGTCGCTGGTTTGGTTCAGACGGGCGTCAATGCCATTCGCATTGTTCCCATGTTTTTGGGGGTGGGCCGGCATGCCCGAGAAGATCTGCCCTTGTTGCTGCAAGATCTCATCGTCCAACATCCTGGTGTGACGTTCGAATTAAGAAATGCCATCGGCGAAGAGCCTGAAATGACTCGCGCCATGGCGGCAATTGCTTTAAAGTCCAACCCTTAGATTCATAAGGCATAATAAACTCATTCTTACTGGGTTTATTGATATGAACTTGCATCAATTTCGATTTGTACAAGAAGCCGCCCGTCGCAATCTCAACCTGACAGAAGCAGCCAAAGCGCTTCACACCTCTCAACCTGGGGTCTCCAAAGCCATCATTGAGTTAGAGCATGAATTGGGAATCGACATCTTTGCTCGACACGGCAAAAGGCTGAAGCGGATCACGGAGCCAGGTCAGCATGTTCTCAAAAGCATCGAAGTCATCATGCGTGAAATCGGCAACTTGAAACGCATCGGCGAGCAGTACAGTGCGCAAGACAGCGGCACCCTGTCCATTGCAACCACCCATACCCAAGCACGTTATGTGCTGCCTGTTCCCGTTGCCAAATTGCGCGACCTGTATCCGCACGTCAACATCAGCTTGCACCAAGGATCACCCGACCAGGTGGCCAAAATGCTACTGGATGACACCGCCGAAATAGGCATGGCCACCGAATCACTGGCAGCTTACGAAGATCTAGTAACACTGCCTTGCTATGAATGGCAGCACATGCTGGTGGTTGCACCTGACCATCCTTTGGCCAAGAAAAAACACCTGCATTTGGAAGACATTGCCAAAGAACCCCTGATCACTTACCACCCCTCATTCACAGGTCGAACACGCATTGATGCAGCATTTGCCAGCAAAAAACTGCACCCTCGAATTGCACTCGAGGCCATTGACTCAGATGTGATCAAAACATACGTGCGTTTGGGTCTGGGTGTGGGCATTGTGGCTGAAATGGCCGTGAAAGATGACCTAGCGGGCGATTTGATCGCGCGTCCTTTGGGTGATCTCTTGGGCAAAAATGTATCGCGAGTCGCCTTCAAAAGAGGCGCCTACCTGCGCAACTTTGTTTATCAATTTGCTGAGTTATTGAGCGATCGGTTAACAACGGCCTTGGTTGCAAAAGCCATGACAGGCCATGTCAATGACTACGAACTTTAATCCTTTATAAATAGCCATCATGACTCCTCAGTTGATTTCAAAACACCCCCAAGTAGGCACGAATATTTTTACCGTCATGTCTGGCTTGGCAGCCGAAGTTGGCGCCGTCAATTTAGGTCAAGGGTTTCCTGACTTTGAATGCGACCCTGTCTTGGTCAATGCGGTGAATCAGGCCATGCAAGAAGGCCGCAATCAATACCCGCCGATGCCAGGCGTCTTGCCCTTGAGAGAAGCTGTTTCGCAGAAGATTGAAAAGCTTTATGAGCACCACTACGATGCACAATCCGAAATCACAGTCACAGCAGGTGCCACACAGGCTTTGCTCACCATCATGCTGGCTGTGGTTCATCCTGGTGACGAAGTCATTGTTTTGGAGCCTTGTTACGACTGCTACATTCCCAATGTCGAAATGGCCGGTGGCGTGGTTGTACGAGTGCCCTTGACACCTGGCACATTCAAGCCCGATTTCGACAAGATTCAAGCTGCCATCACGTCTAAAACTCGCGCCATTTTGATCAATTCCCCGCACAACCCAAGCGGCATGGTGTGGCGTCACGAGGAGATGCTTCAGCTGCAAGAAATTTTAGCGCCAACTCAAATTGTGTTGATCAGTGATGAAGTCTATGAGCACATGGTTTACCAACCGCTTCAACACCACAGTGCAAGCTCCTACAAAGGCTTGGCAGAGCGCGCCTTTGTGGTGTCTAGCTTTGGCAAAAGCTACCATGTGACGGGCTGGAAAGTGGGCACCGTTGCAGCACCTGCCTCACTGACCGCAGAATTTCGCAAGGTCCACCAATTCGCTGTCTTCACGGTGAACACGTCCATGCAATATGGCCTAGCAAGCTACATGGCCAATCCGCAAGCCTATTTGGATCTGCCCCAGTTTTACCAGCGCAAACGCGATCTCTTCAGAGAAGGCTTGTCAAAAACCAAATTTAAGCTACTGCCAGGCGAAGGCACCTATTTTCAATGCGCCGATATTTCCAACCTGTCGGTACCAGAAAAAGATTTGGGTGAGGCTGAATTTTGCAAATGGCTGACACGCGAAATTGGTGTTGCAGCCATTCCCATGTCCGCCTTTTATGGCGACTCGTTTGACCAAAATGTCATTCGATTTTGTTTTGCAAAAAAAGACGCCACCTTGAATGCTGCCATTGAAAGATTGGCAAAACTTTAATCGTCATTTTCTGGCGCCAAGTTTGGAAACAGCACGGAGTTGAAGCCAAACTTCGTAAAATCACGCACCCGTTGGGGGAACAAAATACCCACCAAGTGATCACACTCATGCTGAACCACTTTGGCGTGAAAACCATCAGCCGTTCTTTCAATGGCTTGGCCATGCTGGTCAAAACCAGAATAACGAATGTGCTGCCATCTGGGTACAACAGCCCTCAAACCAGGCACCGAAAGACAGCCTTCCCAATCATGCTGCAGTTCATTGCCGATGGGCGTAATCACAGGATTGATCAAGACGGTATAAGGAATGGGGGCTGCGTCGGGGTAGCGTGAAATGATTTGCCCCGTTCCAAAAATGACCAGCTGAATATCCCAGCCAATTTGAGGGGCAGCAAGACCCGCACCACTGGCAGCGATCATGGTCTCTTTCATGTCCACAATGCCATCCAGCAGTTCCGGCGTATTGAATTCGAGCACTGGTTTTGCAATTCGCATCAGGCGCTCATCACCCATCTTCAATATTTCACGAACCGTCATTTGGATCTCCTTTTAACAATGACAAAAGGCCAGCTTCATCGAGAACCGGAACACCTAGCGCAAGTGCCTTGTCAAGTTTGCTTCCGGCCTCTGCACCTGCAACCACATAACTGGTTTTTTGACTCACAGAGCCAGCCACTTTGGCACCGGCTTCTTCTAGCATGGCTTTGGCCTCATCGCGACTTAAGGTGGGCAATGTGCCCGTGAGAACAATGGTTTGGCCACTTAAGGGCTTGGGTACGCGCTCTGCAGGGGCGCCTTCTTCCCACCGAACGCCACATGCTCTGAGTTGAGCCACAATTTCTTGGTGGTGCGCTTGGGCAAAAAATGCAAGCACACTTTGCGCCACGATGGGTCCTACGTCTGACACTTCTAAGAGTTGATCTAATGGCGCATTCATGAAGGCATCCAAAGTGCCAAAGTGGCGGGCAAATTCCTTGGCTGTGGCTTCACCGACATGCCGTATGCCCAAACCATAGATGAATCTAGGCAAGGTGGTGGACTTAGAAGCTTCCAGTGCGGCCAAAATATTGAGCGCCGATTTTTCTGCCATTCGATCAAGTTGAACCAATGCGCTTAAACCTAATTTATAAAGATCTGGCAAGGTACTGACCACGCCGGCATCTACCAGTTGATCGATCAATTTTTCACCTAGGCCATCTACCTCAACAGCCCTTCTTTGCGCAAAGTGCAGAAAAGCCTGCTTGCGTTGAGCACCACAAAACAAGCCACCGCTGCATCGGTAGTCAGCCTCATCTTCATCTCGCAAAGCTGCACTGCCACACACTGGGCAGACATGAGGCATGGTAAAAATCTGCGTGTCAAGCGGGCGCTGAGCAAGGACAACGCTGACAACTTCAGGAATGACATCACCTGCACGGCGAACAATGACGGTATCACCCACCCGAACATCTTTGCGCCGAGCCTCATCTTCGTTGTGCAGGGTTGCGTTGGTAACGGTGACGCCACCCACAAAGACAGGGGCCAATTTGGCAACGGGTGTTAGTTTGCCAGTTCGACCTACTTGAACGTCAATGGCCTGAACGGTTGTGAGCTCTTCCTGAGCAGGGTACTTGTGAGCGACGGCCCAACGGGGCTCGCGCGTGACAAAGCCAAGTTTTTCTTGAAGCCCTAGGTCATTGACTTTGTAAACGACACCATCAATGTCGTACGGCAACTTATCTCGCAGTTGTGCAATTTGTGCATGAAAATCAATCAGCCCGTCGGCACCTCTGACACACTGAGTTTGTGCAGCCACAGGAAAGCCCCAAATCTTAAGCGCTTGCAATAAATCATAGTGCTGCTGAAAAGGTGTTACACCTAAGGGCCATCCCAACACCTCACCCAGGCCGTACGCAAAAAAACTCAGTGGCCGTTGCGCGGCGATGTTGGAATCCAATTGACGGACAGCACCGGCTGCAGCGTTTCTTGGATTCACAAATGTTTTCTCACCCTTGACACCTTCAGAAATTTTAAGAAGTTGACGTTCATTGAGGGCATCAAAGTCGTCTCGCCGCATATAAACTTCTCCGCGGACTTCCAACACAGACGGCACTTCAAAAAGTTGCAAGGGGATTTGCCCAATGGTTCGAACATTGTGCGTGACATCTTCCCCATATTCACCGTCACCTCGAGTAGCCGCCTGAACCAAAATACCATTTTCATAACGAAGGCTCATGGCCAAGCCGTCAAATTTAAGTTCTGCAACGTATTCAACTTCGGATGCGCCCTCTGCCAAAGCTAATTCTTTTCGAATTCGGGTGTCAAAAGCTGCTGCGCCACTGGCCTCAGTGTCAGTTTCGGTTCGGATGCTTAACATGGGAACTTGATGACGTACTGTAGAGAACTCAGGCAATACGGCCCCTCCTACGCGCTGTGTAGGTGAATCGGCAGTTAGCAAAACAGGATATTGAGTTTCGATACTTTGAAGTTGTTCAAACAATCGATCGTATTCAGCGTCTGGTACTTCAGGTGCATCCAAGGTGTAGTAAGCATGCGCATAGCGGTGCAGCAATTTTCGAAGCTGTGCGGCTTGTTGACTTGCCAGATCAAAAGCTGAAGGACTGTGCCCTGTACCCTCCTCCGATCCTGAAAACAAATCTAAGTTCACAATGAGATCGAGGGCTCGATTATGAAAACAATCGGCGAGCCTGAGGTGAGCCGGCAGACAGCTCACGTAGATCTAGGGCATCGTAAAGGAGCTCTAGATCAACGGCAATGGCGTTTAAATCTGCTTCGGTGAGTGCGTGTCCTGCACCATCGGTAATGACGCCGTCCATGTCTTTGCCAAGGATGCGGGCTGCTTCTCTTAGCCTGGCAAACGCTTGCTCTTCTCTGGGTACCTGAGGCACATCTAGGCTCAGGGTGAATTCTTTGATAGCAGACAAGGCTGGATCATCGGCCATGGCCGCTTGCGTATCAAATGACAAAGACAAGATAGGCGGCAAGCCTTGAACAGGTGCAGCCAAAACCATTCGACCAGGAATGACGCCAGCCACAAAACCCCAACGCGCAGCGTGTTGATGAATGTAGCCCGGGCTCCATGCGGCTGATGTGGCGCAAACCGTGAAGCTAAGCTGTGCGTCGTGCGCACTGGCAAATTGATCAAGCTCACGGGCACGTGCCACTTCTTCCAACATGTCTGGAAACTCTGGTGCACCACCAATCGAATCGGCAAAGTTTTGGGCCTTGATCACATACTCTGAAAATTCAATTTCATTCAAGGGCCCTACTCGGTTAGCCAATTGAACACCCGCCTGAAATGCGTGGTACCTGCGCCCAGCCACAGGCGTTTCCCATTCGCCAGAATTGTCATTCAAGCCTTCAACAGCAAATGGCTTGGTGCCAACTCGACGCGTAGAAGGCAAAGCCGCCAACGCAGCATCGCCTGAAACCTGCACATCGACCTCAATCGCAGCAATGACATCGATCAGTGCATCAAGCGGTGGTTTCTTGTCAGGTGTAGGCAGAATGCTGATTTCATCGTCTAAATAGGCTGATTCTTTTAAACCTGGGCGTCCCAAATCCGAATGGTCTAAGACAGGGTCGACGCCAGCAGTCGTCTCGGGTGCGGCTTGGCGTGGCGCGTTTTGCCTAGCCGTCCAGAGGTTGTATATCACAACCCCCACCAAGGTCAAGACACCAACAATGGCCAAACTATTTTGCAAGGAGCTCATATCAGGGTGTGCAAAGTAAGGTGTCTATCAAAAGGATTTGATCAAGCCGTTTCGGCGATTGAAACTGCAGCTTCCATGTCAACAGCCACAATGCGGGAGACACCCTGCTCTTGCATGGTCACGCCGATCAGTTGCTCTGCCATCTCCATGGCAATCTTGTTGTGACTGATGAACAAAAATTGAGTTTCTTTGCCCATGCTCTTGACCAATTTGGCGTAGCGTTCTGTGTTCGCGTCGTCCAAGGGGGCGTCCACCTCGTCCAGCAAACAAAAAGGTGCTGGGTTGAGTTGAAAAATAGCAAACACCAAGGCAATGGCTGTGAGTGCCTTTTGGCCGCCAGACAACAAATGAATGGTCTGATTTTTTTGGCCCGGTGGCTGCGCCATCACCTGAACACCTGAGTCCAAAATTTCATCGCCCGTCATCACCAAACGGGCACTGCCACCGCCAAACAATTCAGGGAACATGCGGCCAAAATGTTCATTCACAATTTTGAAAGTGCCCGCCAAGAGATCTCTGGTTTCGGCGTCAATTTTCTTAATGGCATCTTCAAGCGTTGTCATGGCTTCGGTCAAATCAGCGGTCTGCGCGTCCAAGAACGCCTTGCGTTCACGGGATGTTGTCAACTCTTCTAATGCAGCCAAATTCACAGCACCCAAAGCCACAATTTCCCGATTCAGACGATCAATTTCAAATTGCAAGCCCGTTAAGCGAACATGGCCTTCCTCAATGGATTTGGCCAAGACTTCAAGATCTGCCTCAGCATCAAGCAGCAACTGCGTGTATTGCTCAAGTCCTAAACGTGAAGCTTGCTCTTTGAGTTGCAGCTCGGTAATTTTTTGGCGCATAGGATCGAGTTCACGCTCAAAACTCATACGGCGTTCATCACTGGCACGCAAACGCGCCGTGAGGTCGTCGTACTCACTGCGCTTGGCACCCAATACCTGCTCCCTCTCCATTTTCATCGCCAATGCATTTTGCAAACCGGCCTGAGCCGCCGCATCGGTAAGCCGGGACAATTCTTCCTTGGCTCGTTCTTGCTCATCTGCAATCGATTTAATTTGCTGAACCGCAGTTTCTAGTCCACGCTGCAATTCTGAGCGCCTGGCTTCTAGGCTGCGCTGTGAAAAAGTGGCTTCTTGTGCCAAACGTTCAAGCGTTCGCTGCTGCTCACGACACTCTGACAGTTTGCGCTCAGCTTCAATCACGCGCTCATCAAGCTGTGCGTGGCGTTCTTGACTGTCAGCCAACTGCATGTCGAGTTCTTCAAATCTGGCTTCAGCCGTGATTCGACGCTCTTGAAGCTCTTCTAAATGCAGGTCAATTTCTGCCATGTCAGTGGCGATTTGCTCAGTGCGAGCGCGTGTTTGCTCTGCCCATTGAGAAAGTCGAAGTGTTTCAACCTGAAGTTCGTGGGCTTTTGATTGAGCCTCTGACGCTTCTTGCCTGGCCGACACCAAACGTTGCGCAGCATCAGAATACGCGGCTTCAGCACGAACGGAGGCTGACCTGGTTTCCTCTGCAATCAATGTTTGAGCACGCAATTGCTTTTCGAAGTTTTCAATGTCTTGGGCGCGCGCCAAGAGGCCTGCTTGTTCAGAATCAGGGGCATAAAAACTGACACTGTGTTTGCCAACGGCATGACCCGTTTGAACTACAAAGCATTCGGCGCCTTGCAGTTGATCACGCCAAGCCATGGCATCTTCCAAAGAAGGCGCTGTGAAATAACCTTGAAGCCAATCGGTGAGCAAAGCCGAGAGGCCAGCATCAGAAAGTCTGAGCAAATCGGAAAGGGGTCGGCAAGCAGCAGGCAGTCCTTTTCGAGCTGATGTTTGCGTGGCATTGGGCGGTGAATAAAACGAGAGCTTGGCTGGCGGCGCATCGGATGCAAAAGCCTTCACCATGTCGAGGCGCGAAACCTGAAGCGATGAAAGCTTCTCGCGAAGCGCAGATTCCATGGCATTCTCCCAACCGGGTTCCATGTGCATCTTGCTCCACAAACCTTGCAACTGATCAAGGCCGTGTTTGTTCAACCAGGGTTTGAGTTTGCCGTCAGTTTTGACTTTTTCTTGGAGTGATTTAAGGGCTTCAATCTTGGCAGTGAGATCTGCCAATTTGGCAGACTCGTCGTTCACAGACTGCTGCTGATCTCGGCGCTCTTGATCCAATCTTGGGGTTTGTTCTTCTAACTCTTGCAAGGTGGTGTTGCACAACTTTGCCAAAGTGTCTGCTTGCGCCAATTGCGCTTTTAAGTGAACAAGTCCTTGCTCGTCTGGGGCATCCAGTGCATTTCGATCAGCCAACAAGCGCTCTCGCCTGGTTGAGAGTTGTCGAGTTTGGTCTTCGATGTTGCGTTGATCGGCCGCCAGCACCTGAATTTGCTGTTGAACCTGCACCACACTGCCTCTTTGCTCGTTGGCTTTGGCTTGTGCTTGCCGCATGACTTCTTCCAAATCAGGCAAGGCTTGGGCTTGATCTTCGACTTGTGCAGCCAATGTGATGGTTTGATCTTCGGCTTGCAGGGCTTGTTCTGCCAACGCTTCCAGCTCTGCCAGGGCTTGTATTTGCTTTTCGGACCACTCTGTAGACTGGGCCTGCAATTGAAGCAGGCGCTGCTCAGCACGCTGGCGACCTTCCACCACGAAGCGAATCTCAGCTTCTAACTTACTGACTTCAGCACTGGCCTCGTACAACAAACCTTGTGCCTGATTGACTTGGTCGCCAGCGGCATAGTGCGCTTGGCGCACGGTTTCTAGGTCTGCCTCAACATGCCTCAAATCGGCGATGCGCGCCTCCAAATCAATGACGGCCTTGTCGACATCGGCTTTGATTTTGACTTGATCGGTTTCTGCATCTGCACGTTTGAAAAACCAAAGCTGCTGCTGCTTGAGGGTGCTGTCGGCTTTTAAATCATTGAAGCGCTGAGCCACTTCAGCCTGCTTCTCCAACTTTTCTAAGTTGGCGTTCAATTCGCGCAAAATGTCATCAACACGCGTTAGGTTCTCTCTGGTGTCAGACAGGCGGTTTTCAGTTTCGCGGCGCCGTTCTTTGTATTTGGAAACACCTGCAGCTTCTTCCAAAAACAAACGCAATTCTTCCGGCCTAGATTCAATGATTCTGCTGATGGTGCCCTGACCAATGATGGCGTAAGCACGAGGACCTAATCCTGTTCCCAGAAAAACATCTTGGACGTCGCGTCGACGTACGGGTTGGTTGTTGATGAAATAACTGCTGTTGCCGTCTCGTGTCAAAACGCGTTTGACTGCGATTTCTAAAAACTGCCCCCATTGACCACCCGCACGATGATCGGCATTGTCAAAAATCAATTCAACGCTGGCTCGGCTGGCGGGCTTGCGGGTGTTGGTGCCGTTGAAAATAACGTCTTGCATGGACTCACCACGCAATTCGGAAGCTTTGGACTCACCCAAAACCCAGCGGCAGGCGTCCATGATGTTGGATTTTCCGCAACCATTGGGGCCGACAACACCGACCAACTGCCCAGGCAGGACAAAATTGGTGGGTTCTGCAAAGGATTTGAATCCAGATAATTTGATGGAATTGAGGCGCACAGGAGTCAGAAATTAGGTCAGAAGGCACAACTCGTGCCAGAAGCCTCCATGTTAACCGACCCAAGGGCCCCATCAGGCTGTAAAACACCTGAAATTGAACTCAAAAACAGGCCCACAATTGCCGGATAATTGGGGCATGAATCCCCTCTTGGCTACCCTCCAACCCTACCCCTTCGAGCGCCTTCGCCAATTGTTCGCAACGGTCACCCCTCCCACAGACCGCGCGCACATTAGTTTGGGCATTGGCGAGCCCAAACACGCTACGCCCGAATTCATCAAAACCGCCCTCAAAGCGTCGCTTGATACAGCACTGTCTGGATATCCAGCCACTGCTGGTGAATTGCGCATGCGGGAGGCGTGTGCCCAATGGCTCCAGCGCAGATACCGCATTGAAATTCAAGCCAGCACACAAATTTTGCCCGTCAATGGCTCCAGAGAGGCCTTGTTTTCCTTGGCCCAAGCGGTCATAGACCCCACAAAACACGGCGCACGTGTTGTCAGCCCGAATCCCTTCTATCAAATTTACGAAGGTGCCACGCTTTTGGGGGGTGCCGAGCCCTACTACGTGGCCAATGCGCCAGAAAACGACTTCTCAGCCAACTGGCAGGCAGTGCCTGAGTCTGTTTGGCGCACAACCCAACTCGTTTTTGTTTGCTCACCCGGAAACCCCACCGGAAAAATCATGCCCTTGGCTGAGTGGCAAACTTTGTTCGAGCTCAGTGAGAAATATGGCTTTGTCATTGCCTCAGACGAGTGCTACAGCGAAATCTATTTTCGCGATGAGCCACCCTTAGGCGTTTTAGAAGCGGCCTCTCTTTTGGGTTACAAAGAATTCAAACGTTTGATCGCCTTCACAAGTTTGTCCAAACGCAGCAACGTGCCCGGCTTGCGCAGTGGCTTTGTGGCTGGCGACGCCGCCATCATCAAAGATTTTTTGCTGTATCGCACCTATCACGGCTGCGCCATGAGTGGCGTGGTTCAAGCCGCCAGCATTGCGGCTTGGAACGACGAAGACCATGTAGTTGAAAACCGCAACCTGTACCGCACCAAATTTGCACAAGTCACACCGGTCTTTGCAGAAGTCATGGACGTTAAGCTACCCGATGCCAGTTTCTACTTGTGGGCAGGTATTCCAGCGGCTTGGCACAACAGCGACACAGATTTTGCACGCGAGCTTTATGCATCAGAAAATGTCACTGTGCTGCCTGGCAGCTACATTGGCCGTACCGTCGATGGACAAAACCCTGGCCAAGGCCGAGTTCGAATGGCCTTGGTGGCCGAAACCGCCGAGTGCTTGGAAGCTGCACACCGCATGGCAAGATTCATCAAAGCAGGCAGACCCTCATGAGCGCCACCCTTCGACTGGCTGAGCAACTGATCTCATTGCCTTCCGTTACCCCCGAAGATGGTGGCTGTACAGCCTTGATCAATTCGCACCTTGAACCTTTGGGCTTCCAATGCGAAGTGATTGATTTGGGGCCAGACAACTTTCGGGTTCGAAATCTTTGGGCCAAAAGAGCGGGCACCTCAGGCCAAACCTTGGCATTTGCAGGACACGTTGATGTCGTACCCACAGGGCCTTTGACAAAATGGACCAGCGATCCCTTCACACCCACTCACCGAGACGGCAAATTGTTTGGGCGCGGCGCAAGCGACATGAAAACCTCACTGGCCGCCATGGTGGTGGCCACCCAAGAGTTTTACCAAGCTTGCCCCAACCCTGCATTAGGCATTGCGTTTTTGCTCACCAGTGACGAAGAAGGCCCAGCACTCGATGGCACCGTGCGCATTTGTGAAATGCTTCAAGCCCGCCAAGAAACGCCCGACTATTGCATTGTGGGAGAGCCCACATCTGTCAAACAGACAGGCGACATGATCAAGAACGGAAGGCGTGGTTCTCTGAGTGGCAAATTGATTGTCAAGGGCATTCAAGGACACATTGCCTATCCGCAGTTGGCAGACAATCCTGTGCACCGCGCCGCACCTGCGCTGGCCGAGTTAGCAGCCATGGTGTGGGATGCGGGCAATGAATTTTTTCCGCCAACCAGCTGGCAGATCAGCAACGTGCAAGCTGGTACTGGCGCCACCAACGTCATTCCAGGTGAAATGCTCATTGATTTCAACTTTCGTTTTTGCACCGAGTCCAACGAAACCTCATTGAAAAAACGTCTGACCGATGTCTTGCTAAAACATGCTTTGAAGTTTGACATTGAGTGGACGCTGGGCGGCCTGCCCTTCCTCACCACGCCTGGTACGCTTGTCAAAGCCGTGAAAGAGGCTATTCATGAGGTGACAGGACTTCAAACAGAGCTGTCGACAACTGGCGGCACCAGCGATGGCCGCTTCATTGCGCAAACATGCCCTCAGGTGATTGAACTGGGCCCGCCCAACGCCACGATTCACAAGATCGATGAGCATGTGGCATTGGTCGACATTGAACCGCTTAAAGACATTTACAAAGAAGTCTTGTTCAATTTGAA
Organism: uncultured Burkholderiales bacterium; assembly: GCA_937897495.1. Lineage (GTDB taxonomy): Bacteria > Pseudomonadota > Gammaproteobacteria > Burkholderiales > Burkholderiaceae_C > Limnohabitans_A. The sequence goes on along the minus strand of CALCBL010000026.1, from coordinate 3,645 downwards.
CAAGGCCTGTGCAATTGAGCCGGGGCAAAAGCCGTAAGGCATCAATGCAATGGATCTCAAAGAACTGATACACGCTAGCGCAAATAGACTAGATGAAGCCAAAGTCGCATTTGGCCATGGCACCCTGAATGCGCAAGACGAAGCCGCTTGGCTTGTTTTATGGCAACTCAAATTGCCATTGGACCTGGACTTCACAAATGACACGCTGCGCACTCAAGAACAAGCAACGGCCTTGAACCTGAATCTGAATGTGGCCGATATTTCTGCCGCTCACATCCAAGCATGCCAAGCACTGATTGAGCAACGCATACACACACGCAAACCTGCAGCCTACCTCACCCGGGAAGCTTGGCTTCAAGGCATTCCCTTTTACGTGGATGAGCGCAGCATTGTGCCGCGCAGTTTCATTGCAGAACTGATTGCAGAAGGCGCCTTTGATGCTTGGCTGTCAGAGACTTCACATTCGTTTTTAGACCTGTGCACTGGCAATGGCAGTTTGGCTGTTTTGTGTGCCATGGCTTACCCTGAAATTGAAGTGATTGGGGCTGATATCTCGAAGGATGCCTTGGCCGTAGCCAAAATCAATGTCGAACAACACCAGTTGTCACATCGCATTCAACTTATCGAAAGTGATGGCCTTCAAGGTCTGACGCAAACATTTGATTGCATCATTTGCAACCCGCCTTATGTGTGCGAAGCCAGCATGCAAGAACTGCCTGCCGAGTTCAAAGCAGAGCCGCTTTTGGCTTTGGCCGGCGGCACAGATGGCATGGATTTCATTCGTCAGTTGTTCCATGACTTGCCAGACCGCATGAACCACAAAGCCATTTTGGTTCTAGAAATTGGCAATGAACGCGAGCACTTTGAAGCGGCTTTTCCTCGGCTTGAAGCAGTCTGGTTAGAAACCACAGCTGGCGAAGATCAGGTTTTGTTGGTCACCAAAGAAGCACTTTTGAAAATTGACACGAAGTCATGAAAAAAAAGCCTGCTTGGAAGGCTATGATCAAGCGGAATTCAGTACAACCCTCTCCCATCCCAAATTGATCTTCCTAGGTCGCCCCTTAATTGCGGCCGATGTTTACCCACATTCATGATTCAACTGAAAAATGTCACTCTGCGCCGCAGCGCCAAAGTGTTGCTAGATGCTGCTTCCGTCACGCTCAATCCCGGAGAAAAAGTGGGCTTGGTCGGACGCAATGGCGCTGGCAAATCCACCCTTTTTGCGCTATTCAATGGCACTTTGCATGAGGACGGTGGCGACTTCTCCATTCCCAAACAATGGCGTTTGGCTCAAGTGGCCCAAGACATGCCAGAGACAGAAGAAAGTGCAACGGATTTTGTTCTGGGTGGCGATACTAAATTGGCCGAGTTGCGTGCTGTACTTCATGCAGCAGAGCTTTCAGAAGATGGCATGGCCATGGCGCATGCTCACGTTGACTTGGCCGATGCTGGTGAACACGACGCGGTACCCAGAGCTCAATCTTTGATTTTGGGCTTGGGATTTCGAACAGCCGAATTGGACGATCCGGTCAACAGCTTCTCCGGCGGCTGGCGAATGCGACTGCAATTGGCTCGCGCTTTAATGTGCCCCTCCGACTTGCTCATTTTGGACGAGCCCACCAACCACTTGGATTTAGACGCCTTGGTTTGGCTTGAAGCTTGGCTTAAACGCTACATGGGCACCATGGTCGTGATCAGCCACGACCGAGAATTTCTAGATGCCGTGACTGACGTCACGCTGCACATTGAACATGCCAAGCTCAACCGATACGGCGGCAATTACAGCGCTTTTGAAACCCTGAGATCACAGCAACTTGAATTGCAGCAAGCCTCGTTCTCAAAACAGCAAGACAAAATTGCACACTTGCAAAAGTTCATTGACCGATTCAAGGCCAAGGCCAGCAAGGCCAAACAGGCACAGAGTCGTGTCAAGGCGCTTGAACGCATGGAAAAAATTGCGCCTGTTTTGGCCGATGCAGATTTCACCTTTGAATTCAAAGAGCCCCAAAACTTACCCAACCCCATGTTGGCCATCACCGATGCCAATTTAGGTTATTCAGTAGAGGGCGTCGACAAAGTCATCGTCCGGCAAGTCAACAAATCAGTTTTGGCAGGAGAGCGCATTGGCATCTTGGGTGCCAACGGCCAAGGCAAATCTACGTTGGTTAAAACCATCGCACGCAGCATCAAGGCCTTGTCTGGCGAACTGACAGAGGGCAAGGGCCTGAATATTGGGTATTTTGCACAACAAGAATTGGACGTCTTGCACCCCTCTGACAATCCGCTGGAGCACATGATCCGCTTGGTCAAAGAACTCGGCTCTACGCCTGGGCAGTCTTCTCGTGAACAAGACCTCCGGAATTTTTTAGGGACCTTTAATTTCACCGGTGACATGGTGAAACAAAACGTGGGTTCAATGAGCGGCGGTGAAAAAGCCAGGCTGGTATTGGCCATGATTGTGTGGCAGCGCCCTAACCTTTTGTTGTTAGACGAGCCCACCAATCACTTGGACTTGGCCACACGCGAGGCTTTGTCGATGGCCTTGAATGAATTTGAAGGCACCGTCATGTTGGTCAGTCACGACAGGGCCTTGTTGCGTGCAGTTTGTGACGAATTTTGGTTGGTTGGTCGCGGAGAAATAAAACCATTCGATGGCGACCTAGACGATTACCAGCGCTATTTGTTAGAAGAATCCAAACGCTTGCGTGAGGAAGCCAAAAACAACGAGGCAGATGCCCCAGTTGCCACACCCACTGCGGCAAGGTCGGAGCCTCAAAAGCCTGTGGCCAAGATAGCCAACCGAACGCCAGACCAAAAAAAAGAAGATGCTCTTCTGCGTCAACAAAAATCGGCGCTTCTCAAACCTTTGAAAAAATCAATTGAGCAGGCTGACCAAAAAATTGCGAAGTTAGAACTCGAAAAACTGGCCTTAGAAAGCAAACTGGCCACACCTTTGCCCCCAGCCGAAATTGCAGAGACAGGCAAGTTGCTCAAAACGGTCAACACGACCCTTGAAGAGTTGGAAATTCAATGGCTGGCTTGGTCAGAGGAATTGGAACGACTCCATCTTGACGCTTAAAAGAGAGCAGCCTAGGCAGGCAAGAAAAAACCCCACAGAGCAAGCTTTGCGGGGTTTTAAAAAGGTTTGAGTATTTGGTGGGTCGGGCGAGATTCGAACTCGCGACCAACGGATTAAAAGTCCGCTGCTCTACCGACTGAGCTACCGACCCATCTACTCAAGCCTTAAATTATAGCTTCAAATTTTAGGCTTTGCCAAGCCTGCCGCAAGATAATTTAGGACCAATGAGGCAGCAACCAGACCAAAGCTTGCAGTCACGGTCACAGCCGATCCGTAGCCATGGCAGTTGAGTGTGCCGTCGCCTTCAATGAGGCAGGATGCATCGGGCGGCGCAACGTTCTCTCGACTGAATACGCAAAGCACACCTATTTTTTTGCCCTCTTTGGGAGCGCCCTTTTCTTTTCTAAGTCGATAACGCAATTGGGACAATAAGGGGTCGTGGGTCACCTGCGACAGATCGGCTTGCTCTACACGATGGGCTTCTTTTTTACCCCCAGCAGCACCCAGCGTAACCATGAAAACTTTTTGGCGAATGGCCCAATCGGCCATGGCCACTTTGGCCTTAA
>CALCBL010000025.1 GCA_937897495.1 uncultured Burkholderiales bacterium | reverse complement strand
GTATGCCGGCCGAGTGGTCGAAGAGGCCAGTGTCGAAAAATTATTTGCTTCTCCTGCCCACCCCTATACCAAAGGTCTGATTCGGTCCATTCCGCGCATAGATTTTGACAGCGACCACAAACAACGGCTTGAAGCCATTCCTGGCTCTGTTCCAAAATTGATCAATCCGCCCATGGGTTGTCGTTTTGCGCCGCGCTGCCAATACGCCAGCGATCGTTGTACGCAAGAAATGCCAGAACTTCGTGAAATTTCGACTGGCCATTCAGTGGCTTGCCACTTCTCTCTCTAAATCAAATGTCAGATACGCAATCAATGTCTTCCAGTTCTACGCCGCTTTTAGAAGTCAAAGGGCTGACCAAATACTTTCCAGTCAAAGGCGGTATTTTTGGGCGTGCAGTTGACCGTGTGCATGCCGTTGACGGTGTGAGCTTTGACATCGCTGCGGGTGAAACTTTGGGCATGGTGGGGGAATCAGGCTGTGGCAAATCGACCACTGGGCGCTGCATCCTTAGATTGATTGAGCCAACTTCTGGCGAAGTGAAATTCAAGGGTCAAAACGTCACAACCATGGGCTCTGATACCTTGCGTGAAATTCGCCGTGACATGCAAATTATTTTTCAAGATCCTTTTGCATCTCTGAATCCGCGCATGACCGTTGAGGCCATCATTGGCGAGGCCTTGACCATTCACAAACTCACGCCTACGCCTGAAAGCTACCGTGCGCGCATTGTTGATCTTTTAGAAACCGTTGGCTTGAACGCAGACCACATGAAACGTTTTCCACACGAGTTTTCGGGTGGACAACGGCAGCGCATTGGTATTGCTCGGGCCTTGGCGGTGTCTCCTAAATTGATTGTGTGCGATGAGCCTGTTTCGGCGCTTGATGTGTCTATTCAGGCCCAGGTCATCAACTTGCTTGAAGACTTACAAGCCAAGATGGGGTTGACCTATTTGTTCATTGCCCATGACTTGTCGGTGGTTGAGCACATCAGCAATCGCGTTGCCGTAATGTATTTGGGCCGCATTGTCGAAATTGCGCCTTCACGTCAGTTGTACACACAACCTAAACACCCCTACACGGAGGCCTTGCTTTCTGCGGTGCCCATTCCAGATCCTAGCGCCAAGAAAAAACGCATTGTTTTGACGGGCGATGTACCCAAC
>CALCBL010000024.1 GCA_937897495.1 uncultured Burkholderiales bacterium | reverse complement strand
AAACCATGCCAACCAACGAACAACGAAGGTTTAAAAGAAGCTTGCGCAAGGGGTAGAAAAACAAAGTCAAGAACCTAAAGGCCAAAAGCTCAACTCTACACTGCAAAATCATGCCCTTAAATTCTGCGCCTCTATTAAACTGAGCAGATTGAAAAGCCCTTTAGACATGTCACATCACATTCACTTTTGGTCCGACTTGACCACCAACGACTTTGGCCGCCTAGATACCGCGCGGGCCATTGCCGTGTTGCCTTTGGCGGCTACCGAGCAGCATGGACCGCATTTGCCTTTGTCCGTCGATGTTGACATTGTGAATGGCGTAGTTCACTCAGCCATGACCCGTTTGAATGCGGGTGCCTCACCAACAGCCAACAAGTTGAACCCCAAAGACTTGTCCATCTTGGTTCTGCCTACGCAAAGCGTAGGACTCAGTCCCGAGCATGCAGCGTTTGCCGGCACGCTCACTTTAAAAGCCGAAACACTGATCCGGCTCTGGACAGACATTGCAGAGTCAGTCAAAGCCGCAGGCATCCACAAACTGGTGCTGTTCAATGCGCATGGCGGCCACGTAGGGGCCATGGATGTGGTGGCCCGCGATTTGCGCGCCCGCTTAGGCATGTTGGTCTACAGCGTGAACTGGCATCAGTTGCCCTTGCTCGATGAAAAGGGTCAAGATGCCAACGCCCTTTTCACAGACCATGAACACCGCTTTGGTGTGCATGCGGGTGAGGTCGAAACCTCGGTCATGCTGGCGCTTAAACCCCATGCTGTCACCATGAGCGAAGCCCAAAATTTTCGTTCAAGTTCTGAAGACCGTGCGCGTTCGTTCCCCATTCTGGGCAATGGCCGCAGCGCCAAGTTGGCTTGGCAAATGCAAGACTACAACGTGGCAGGGGCGGCGGGCAATGCAGCCGCTGCCACAGCGCTCAAGGGTCAAATTTTGTTAGATGCAGCCGGCCGTGCTTTGGCCGATTTGCTTTTAGAAATAGACCGATTGCCTGCCAGCACCCTCAAGACTTAATGGCCCCTTGCTCAACAAGCTTGCCATAGCCTAAAGTCAATACTTGGGCAAAACCAATTCGGTGGCTGTTGGAGCGATTTGCTTGGGGCACTCTCGCGAGGCATCCACGCAACCCCCCTCTGCATAAACGTCTTTGGGATCCCTGATGCGCATCATTTGATGCAAGATTTTTTGCACTTTGGCGGGCTCTTGCATCGTCTCATGCACGCAAGCATCCACAATGGTTTCATCCATCCACAAATCACCCGCAGCGTTGGTTTTCACGCCATCACGCCAATGGTAAATTTCAATGCACTTGCTTTGCAAAGTGAATGGCTGGTCTCGTTTCCAAAAATTGCTGAACAAGCCGCTGCCCACATAAATCACCCACGAGCCTTCATAGCCTGTCACATCAGATGAGCGCGAATCTGGGTTTCGGAACCAAACACGATCACCTGGCACATAAAAACCAGCAGGCAAAGGCGCCTCTAGCGAGCCATACTCATGCAAAAAAACTTCATGAAAGAGGCCAGATCGAATGGCATGTTTTTCATTCACCTGTTGCAGTTGTGCCAACAAGGAAGGGTTGTGCTGGCCCGCCTCTTGAGCCAAGCCCAACAAGATCACATATTCGGTTGCGCGATAACAAGAAAAGT
>CALCBL010000023.1 GCA_937897495.1 uncultured Burkholderiales bacterium | reverse complement strand
CTACGACAAGCAGTTTTTGCGCGACTGGCTAGAAAGCAACTTGGTCAATGGCAGGGCCTGGGACAAAACACCGCCCGCTCCTCGTTTGCCCCGGGAGGTGATTGAAAAGACCTCGGCAAAATACGAAGAAGCACTGCAGCGCTTAATGCGCTGAGGCTGTTCAGATCATCTGCATGCTGACTTAGTTCAGCATCATGCTGAGCTTGCGCCGATAACTCGACACCATGGCCGCTTGCGGGTCTTCTTGAACTGCACTTTTGCCCATGAGTTCAATGCCTCCCGCAGATTTGCCAGAGTGATCGGCACCGCCTTTGGGTGCGACGGGCGTGAGCAACTCCAATAAACCCACCATGGTTTTGCGTGCTGCTTCGTCGTTCCATTTTTTGTCGCGCATGATGATTTCTAGAAGCTCGTCCATGGCGCCGGTCCAATCGTCGTTGGCCAAAAGTACACGGGCTTTGGCATAGCGAGCATCGAAGTCGCGTTTGTTGGCTGCAATGAGTTCGTCAAACTTTGCCAAAGGCCATTGGCCCATGGGATCAGTGGTCACAAATGCCCAAGCATCGAGCCAATGTTTCAAGGCTTCAAAGCGCAACTTGAGCGGAATTTGAGACAGGCAGGGGGTCAGCACAGTGGAAGCTGTTTTGAGTTGGCCCATGCTGATAAGCAGTTTGACCAAGTCAAAACGCGCATCGTCATTGTCGGGGTTGGCTTCAAGCGCTTGCATCAGTTTGGCTTGGGCAGTCTCTAGATCGCCTGATTCCAACAAGGCTTCAGCTTCTGCAACCTCAGCTTCGGCCAAAACTTCGTTTTCACCGGGCACATGTTTGTCGAGGAATTCGCGCAATTTACCTTCGGGTACGGCGCCCATAAATCCGTCTACGGGCTGGCCGTTTTTAAGCAACACGCAGGTGGGAATGCTCTTGATGCCAAAGGCAGCGGCCAGTTGCTGCTCTTGGTCGGAGTCAATTTTGACCAACTTGAAGCGACCACCATAGGCAATTTCTACCTTTTCCAAGAGGGGACCCAAGGTTTTGCAGGGGCCACACCAAGGGGCCCAAAAGTCGACCAGCACAGGGGTGGTCATGGAGGCCGCAATGACCTCGGCTTCAAATGTTTCTACGGTGACATCAATCATATTTACCAGACCTATGGCCTAAACCTTAAAATTCAAGGATTCAACTGAAATTCAGTTGAGACAATTTTCTTTAACGCTTCATTAAAGCCCAACATGCCAAACACAGCATCCAAAGCCAAAACACGCATCGGCGTGGTCATGGGATCCAGTTCAGACTGGGACACGATGCAACACGCAGTGCAGATTCTCCAACAATTTGATGTCGAACATGAGTTGCAGGTGGTTTCTGCCCACAGAATGCCAGACGAAATGTTCACCTATGCCGAAACAGCCAAGGTTCGGGGCTTGTTTGCCATCATTGCAGGTGCCGGCGGCGCAGCGCACTTACCCGGCATGTTAGCGGCAAAAACAGTGGTGCCGGTGCTGGGCGTGCCCGTGCCCAGCAAACACTTGCAAGGCGTCGACTCCCTGCACAGCATTGTGCAAATGCCCAAGGGCATTCCCGTGGCCACCTTTGCCATTGGTGCAGCAGGCGCCGCCAATGCTGCTTTGTTTGCGGTGGCCATGCTGGCGCAGAACGATGCTTCCTTGCAAGCCAAACTGGAACAATTCAGAAAAGATCAAACTGCAACAGCAAAAGCCATGACACTGCCACATGTAGGCGGTGCATGAACGGCATGACAAATTCAGTGTCTTTGTTACCAGGTGGCTGTGCTGCCATTGAATCGACTTCTTCTTTGGCCACCGAGCCGCTCACCTTGGGTGTGATGGGGGGTGGCCAGTTAGGCCGAATGTTTGTGCACGCTGCGCAAACCATGGGTTACTTCACAGCGGTGCTTGACCCCGATGCACAAAGCCCTGCAGGCCGTGTCAGCCATCGCCACATTCAAACAGACTACACCGATCCAAGTGGCTTGAAAGAATTGGCGGCTTGCAGTGCCGCTATCACCACCGAATTTGAAAATGTGCCAGCACCGGCACTGCGCGAATTGGCTAAATTGAGGCCGGTGTAGCCCGGCGCAGAAGCGGTAGCCATTGCACAAGACCGTGCTGCAGAAAAAGCGCAC
>CALCBL010000022.1 GCA_937897495.1 uncultured Burkholderiales bacterium | reverse complement strand
GACGATGGATTGACCGTTCTTTGCAGTCAATGCAATGTTTTTGAGATCGTTCAAACGGGAGGTCTGCCCCAGGTTGCGAATTAAATACTCGCGTCCATTGAGCTCCAAAAATCCACCTGACGTGTTCGCAGAAAATCCCTTGAGTGCCGCTTCCAATTGTTCGTGTGTGATGCCCAGATCGGCCATTCGGAAGGTGTTGGGTTGAACCTGAAACTGCCTAACTTCACCCCCAATGGGGATCACTTGCGCAACGCCTGAAACAGCCAATAGGCGGGGGCGCAAGACCCAGTCGGCATATTCTCTGACAGCCATGGCCGATATTTTTTGAGGGTCTACTGGTATGGCAATTTGCATGATCTCACCCATGATGGAGCTGATGGGCCCCATTCTTGGCGTGACACCTGTGGGCATGCCTTCTTCCATGGCCGACAAGCGCTCGGACACAAGCTGTCTTGCGCGGTAGATGTCGGTGTCCCATTTGAAGGTGACATAAAGAAACGACAGACCCGCAGACGAGATGGACCGAACGGACTCAACGCTCGGTAGCCCATTCATGCTTGTTTCAAGAGGAAATGTAATGAGTTGTTCAACTTCCTCGGGGGCCATGCCGCCCGATTCCGTCATGATCGTGACCGTCGGTTTGTTTAAATCAGGAAACACATCGACGGGTGTTTGAGTCAAAGTGACTGCGCCGTAGGCCATCAACATCACGCCGGCAAGAATCACCAGCAGTCGATTGGCCAAACTTTTGTCTAAAAGCCATTGGAACATTTCAGCGCACCTGGTTAATGAGTGTTGCACCTTGCGTTGCAACCAAATCGCCATTTTCTAGGCCGGACGTCACTGCAACTTGGGTTGCATTCAAGGGCTCAAACGTAATTGTTCGAGGCTGGAACCGCTCTGGTTCAGTTTTGATCCAAACAATGCTTTGATTGGCTGCGCTTTTCATCAGAGCACTGAGGGGTAGGGATATACCCTTCACCGACGCCTTAGTTTGCAAAACAACTCTTACTTGTGAACCCAAAGGCAAGTTGCTCAGTTCTTGCCCCTGCGCTGTAAAGATCAATGGAATGGCTTGGTCTCGCAAGCTGCGCGCGCCGCCTACAAATTTCAAAGTAACCCGTGCGCCGTTGACTTCCATGAAGGCCGCTTGCGTTTGGGTGATGAGCGTGGCATCAAAGGCCAAGGCTTCTACGCGCATTCGGGCTGGATCAATAATCTCAAACACCAACTCTCGTGCATCAATCACCTGGCCTGCGACCGCGTGCGCTGACGCAATAACACCCGATACAGGTGCGATCAGCATTTCTTTGCTGTTAAGGCCCGCTTCGATGGCAGCCAATCGTCCAGCAAAACTTTGAAGCTCGCTTTCTGCCGCTTCAATGTCTTTGCGGGGCACCGTATCGGACAGGGCTTGCAATCGGATTAGACGCTTTTCTACCAGTGATTTGCTGGCCTTCAGTTCAGCCAATTGCGCAATTTGGTTTGATTTTTCAACGGGACCCATGGAAGAAACCACATAGGCCAGTACATCGCCCTTGCGTACAGCTTGCCCCACATTGGGTAGGCCCTTTGCACCTGCTTCAATTCGTCCTGCGCTCATGGCCTGAACGCGGCCACCCGCATTGGGGTCCATGACAACTTTGGCATTGAGCTCAACTGATCTTGGCAATTGGCTGGTTTCAGCGCGAATGGTTCTAACCTGGAGTTGACGTTGGGCAGGTTTTGGCAAAAATACGCTGCCATCAGGCAGGCGCTGAGGCCCGTTCAGGTTGGGCGCGGCGACTGCATCACCATGGTCGTGACCTTCGCCAGCCCAAACTTGGGGGTGCGCTGCGAACAAAAGAAAACTCAAAATACCCAAGCGCATGGATTGAATCAATTGAGAGTGAGTCATGCGGCACCTCTAGAGGAATGTTGGGGAATGCGCGATTTTTTCAATTTGAATAAAAACAGCGCAGCAGCTGCCAAGATCAAAGCCACCAATGCAGCCCATTTGTA
>CALCBL010000021.1 GCA_937897495.1 uncultured Burkholderiales bacterium | reverse complement strand
TATGCAGGGGGCATTTGGCGCAAACAAGCTTTGTTGAAGCTTGAAAACGCAAGCATCAGCCAGCCAAAGCACTGACTGTGACTTTTTTAATTCCTGTATTTGCTCTAATCTATGGCGTGGCATTTTTAGGTGAAACAGTCACTCTGAGCATGCTATTCTTAGGTGCAGTTGTAGTTTTTGGCACGGCCTTATCAAGTGGCTTATTTCCTAAAAAATGAAATGATCAAATCATGAAACGCCTACCCTTTATTGTTCTTTTGTGTCTTTCTGTAAACTTCACTGCATTCGCACAAAACACCAGCAGCAATAGCCCCATTGTCGGCAATCAAGCGCCCATCAAATTAATCGTGCCGTTTACACCTGGCACTGGCATTGATTTGATTGCCCGAACTGTTGGACCCAAACTCTCCCAAAGACTTGGCAGACCGGTGGTCGTTGAAAACAGGGTGGGCGCATCAGGCAACATTGGAACAGAGGCCGTGGTGCGCGCGGCACCCGATGGTCAAACCCTCTTGGTCAGTGTCAACACACTGGTCATGAACAAGAGCCTCTACACCAGCTTGAGCTTTGACCCTGTGAAAGATTTAGCACCCGTCATTTTGACCAGTTGGGGGCAGTTGCTGTTGGTCACGCATCCCAAAACAAATTTCAAAACACCCTTAGATTTGGTGGCTGCTGCCAAGGCCAACCCTGGCCGAATTAACTACGCGTCTCCTGGTGTGGGCACCCCTCACCACTTGGCCATGGAGTTGTTCAAAAACACTTCTAAAGTCTTCTTAACCCACATTCCTTATCGCGGTACGGCACCCGCAGTCACAGACTTGTTAGGCGGTCAAGTTGATGCCATGTTCTTGCCGATCCACGTGGCCTTGCCCCAAATCAGAGCTGGCAAGCTCATCGCCTTAGGCTTGGGCAGTGAACAGCGGCATCCTTTGTTGCCCAACGTCCCCACCATTGCAGAATCTAAGGCCGGCCAAGTGAATGTCGACATGTGGTTCGGCATCTTCGCGCCTAAAAATACGCCCAACGACATCATTCAGGCCTACAACAAAGAAATCAAATTGATTTTGGCCAGCGAAGACATTCAAAAGGCATTTCAACCCCAAGGCATGGACCCTGCCAACAGCACACCCGAAGAGTTCGGTCGACTGGTTGAGAAAGATGCCATCCGTTGGGCCGAACTCATCAAATCTCAAAACATCAAAGCAGAATGACCATGAACATTGCCATTGTGGGCGGCGGCATTGCCGGCTTAAGTTTTGCGTTAGGGCTTCACAAGCGCGGCATTGACTGCGATGTCTTTGAGGCTGTCAACGAAGTCAAAGAAATTGGCGTGGGCATTACGCTCCTGCCTCATGCCATGCGCGAACTTGCCGAAATTGGCGTTCAGTCTGCCATTGAAGCAGCAGGCATTGAAAACCTGGAAAGTGTGTTTTTCACTCACCACGGTCAATTTGTTTACAAAGAGGCTCGAGGGCGGCACGCCGGCTATTCACTCCCAGAAATTGGCGCGCACCGCGGCAAGTTACATCGTATTTTGTTTGATGCTGCAGTCAGCCGATTGGGCGCAGACAAAGTTCATACCGGCATGCGTTGCACTGGCTATTCGCAAGATGACAATGGCGTTCATTTGAATTTTCTCAACGCCCACAACAACACCAACGTGTCCGTAAAAGCCAAAATTGCTGTGGCTTGCGATGGCGTGAACTCTGCGGTTCGCAAACAGATGCACCCCACAGATGCACTGTGTTTTGGCGGCATCAATACCTGGCGCGGCGTAACCATCCACCCGCCCATCCTGACCGGCAAAACTTATTTGCGAATCGGCACGGTGGAAGTCGGCAAAATGGTCATCTACCCCATCATCGACAACGTCGATGGCAAAGGCAACCAGCTGATCAACTGGGTGGCTGAATTGCAAAAACCCAACGCCGTCATGAACGACTGGAATCGTTCGGTCGACCCAGGCGTCTGCGCAGAAATCTACAAAGATTTCAAGTTCGACTTTCTCAATGTGCCCGAACTCATCTTGAAGTCCGAGAAGGTTTTTGAATACCCGATGGTTGACAAAGATGCTCTGCCATTTTGGACCCAAGGACGCATCACCCTCATGGGCGATGCAGCACACCCCATGTACCCACGCGGCTCGAATGGCTCCGCCCAAGCACTGATAGATGCGCGCACTTTGTCTGATCAATTGAGCAAGCACACTGATCCGCGCGATGCACTGACAGAGTACGAATCTTTAAGACTCTCCACCACCGCCAAAGTGGTAGAAACCAATCGCAATGTTCCACCCGACTTCATCATCATGAAGGCGCAAGAACTGAGCGGCGGCAAACCTTTCCGCCACATTGACGATCTGATTAGCCAAGACGAGTTACGTCAGATTTCAGACAACTACAAGAACGTGGCAGGCTTCGCTTTAACAAAGTGAAGAGGCGCTTCAATGGCCTTTAGAGTCCTTAGGGGCTTGCTTAAGTTGCGCTGATTAGAACTCGACTCCGCCTGAAGATGGCGTGCACGCAGTTGCCCACACCCACCTTCCACATCTTGTCCTGCAGAATTTCTCAACTTCGTGAGAATGCCTTGGCGATGCAAGGTGCGTGCAATTTCTGCGGCACGTTCCCATGAAGGACGCCTGAACGGCAAATCATCCACTGAGTTGTAGGGGATCATGTTCATCAATGCGTATTTACCTTTAAGCAATCTAACGATGCCTTCAATTTCCTCTTGCGTATCGTTCACGCCTTCAAGCAAAGTCCACTGGTATTGAATGGGGTAACCCGTTTGTTGGGCGTAGATTTCTGCCGCTTCCACCAACTCTTCAGGCGTCATTTTGGGGGCTCGTGGCAACAATTCAGCGCGCAAATCGGCTCGGGTGGAATGCAAAGAGAGCGCCAGTGCTGGCTTGACCAAGCCGAGGGGCAATCGCTCAAAAACACGCGAATCACCCACGGTTGAAAAGACCAATGATTTATGGCCAATGTTGCCCACAGTGCCCAACACCTCAATGGCCTCCAACACATTGTCCAAATTGTGCGCAGGTTCACCCATGCCCATGAACACTACTTTTTTCACGGCACGATGAAGCCTTGCAAAGGCAACCTGCGCTACTATTTCTGCACTGCCCACTTGCCTGATCAAGCCTTCTTTGCCCGTCATGCAAAAGACACACCCCACGGCGCAACCGACTTGCGAAGACACACACACACCATCGCGAGGCAAGCCCACTGTTTCAACGGTTTGGCCATCCTGAAGCGCAAGCAGCCAACGCACCGAGCCATCTTCTGCCGGATGCGTTGATTGCAAGCGAAGCAAAGTGGAAAGTTTTTCAGACAACTGTGGCAATGCTTGCCGCAAAGCCGCCGGCATGAAGCTCTCTAGGGGCCTGCTGCCACTGTTTTGAGGTTTGGCTTGAGACCACAAACGCAAAATGCGTTGCTCATGGGCAGGCCGTGCCCCCAAGCAACGCAATTGGTTTCGAATTTCACTGATCTGCTGAAATGCCATGTCGCTATTGGACATGAAATTTCAGTCTTATTGCATGGTGATGCCTGCGTCTTTGATGATTTTGCCCCAACGGTCCAATTCTTGAACCATCAAAGTATTCAAGGCCTCAGGCGAAGAAATGTCAGCCTCAACGCCGGCCGCGTACAACTCTTTCTTTGTGTCCGCCGCACTCAAAACCTTGGCAATTTCAGCATTCAGTTTCATGACCACCTCTTTGGGTGTGCCCGCTGGCGCCAAAAGCCCCAACCAAACACTGGCGTTGTATCCTGGCACGCCTGCTTCCTGCATGGTGGGAACATCCGGCAATTGAGGAATGCGTTTGGAAGTCGTCACGGCCAAAGCTTTGAGCCTT
>CALCBL010000020.1 GCA_937897495.1 uncultured Burkholderiales bacterium | reverse complement strand
GAGGGCTCAGAAAAGCCCGCTTGCATTGCAGAATCTTTGGCGCGTTATTACGTTTGAACAAACTACGCTGTTCAAAGTTCTAAGGCAGCTTGGCAAAAGCATTTTGCCGCCATGCTTCATACACCGTGACCGCCACACTGTTGGACAAGTTCAAGCTGCGCTGACCCTCTAACATAGGCAGCTTCAAGCGATTTTCGGGCGCAAAGCTTTCGCGTAACTCTGGCGCTAGTCCGCGCGTCTCGGCGCCAAATACCAACCAATCGCCTTTTTGAAAAGATGCGTCTTGCACATAACGTGTGCCGCGTGTGGTGAGGGCAAAAACGCGCGCTAAGTTGGGTTGTTCGGTGGCTAAAAATTCAGCCCAGTTGGCATGGCGCTTGACCTTGGCGTACTCGTGATAGTCAAGCCCAGCACGTCGCATGTGCTTGTCATCCATGGAAAAACCCAGCGGCTCAATAAGGTGCAAGGCGCAGCCTGTGTTGGCCGCAAGGCGAATCACATTGCCCGTGTTGGGCGGAATTTCAGGCTCTACCAAAACAATTTGAAACATGTCGCTATTGTCGTTGCTTTAGGCAGGTGTTCTAGCAAAGACCAAGGCTGAAACCTGAGCAGCACCTGCTTGCTTTAAAACCTGTGCGGCTGCATTGAGCGTGGCACCACTGGTCATGACATCGTCGATGAGCAAGATGCGTTGTCCTCTGAGCTTGGCTGCCATGAAAGGGGCGACTGCAAAAGCACCTTTCAAGTTGGTCAGTCTTTCATTTCGGGGCAGGGAGCTTTGTGCCAGCGTGTTGCGCATTCTCAGTAAACTGCTGACCTGTGTTTTTTCACGGCTTAATTGTTGCGACAAAACCAAAGATTGGTTAAAGCCTCGTTCAGACAGGCGCTGGAACGACAGCGGAATGGGGATGAGCACATGCGCTTGCTCAACGGCGTCGGCCACGAAGGGTGTACTGTGCATCAACAAGGCAAACTGCCTTGCCCAGCCGGGGTGGCTTTGAAATTTGAACTGCCCAATGAGCGACACCCAAGGCCAGGTGTAAGACATGGCCGCCCAACACGCATTCAGCATGGGTGGGTTTTGAAGGCAAGCCCTGCAAATTTGGAGGGCTGATTCGGCGGCGCATTGTTGGCACCTTGGTACCGGTCTGCCAAAAGCTGCCACACACGCATCGCAAATGGCATGGGAGGGCCATGCTCTGCAAATGGCGCATTGGCTAGGGATGTACATTGCAAATCAATATACTTCGCGTACTGAACCCATAGCTTTTCAAATTGCTTTCATTCGCATGCCCCAAGAACGCCCCCCAAGCCTAGACCCCACTGCAGCCCGCAGATGGGCCGCGTTGGCTTTGGGCCCAAAGCCCTACAAACCAAGCAGCGTGACTTCGCCTTGGCTGCACGAAGAAGTGGCCAGGCGCATGGAAGAAAGACTTGAATTCATTCGCCTACAGCCTAAGTCTTGGGTTTGTTGGAACCCGATTCGCGCAGGTCTCAATATTTTGGCCTTGCTGCAAAAGCGCTACCCCCAGGCCATTGGGCATTTGTCGGCCGATCGACAAGATGAAATGGCATGGGTTCAAGCCAATGCATCAGCGCCCTGGTGGAAG
>CALCBL010000019.1 GCA_937897495.1 uncultured Burkholderiales bacterium | reverse complement strand
CTCAACCCGCGCACGCGCAATTGTGCTTTGCCCGAGCCACCCAGGACAAACGCTTGAGGGCGGTACCACATCATGTGAGGCCCTCCGAATCGTTCACCATTTCATCGCCCAAATAGGCTTCAATCACTTCTTTGTTGCGCACCACGTCCGATGGTTTGCCATCGGCAATCATCTTTCCTTGGTTGAGCACAATGACACGTTCAACATGCTTGAGCAACACTTTCACGGCGTGCTCAATCCAAATGACGGAGAGGTCTAACTCATCGCGCAAACGTCTGATGAGGCGTGCCATTTCTTCGACTTCAATTTCAGTCAGGCCTGCGGCCACTTCGTCTAGCAACAAAATGCGAGGGCGCGTTGACAAGGCCATACCAATCTCTAACACGCGTTGTTGAGACGGCGTAATAGCGCCCGCGGGCAGGTCTGCCAACTCTGACAAACCAATGACCGACAAAATGCTGGCGGTATCGCGCAATGCCCAAGGCACGCCTTTTTCTTCACCCCAAAACACATACTTGCGCGGCCTGCGTCCGGCAAACATCAAGCCAAACCGAATGTTCTCACTCACGGGCAAGTCGCTGAACACACGCGGTGTTTGAAAAGTTCGGGCCAGGCCACGCTTTGCAAACTGGTGTGGCAATGCGCCGGTCAGCGAACGACCATCAACTTTGAGTTGGCCTGAAGTGAGAGGCGTCACACCAGAGATGGCATTGAAGAAGGTGGTCTTGCCTGCGCCGTTGGGGCCCATGATGCCCACCAGTTCTCCAGCCGCGATGTTCATGCTGACAGCGTCAACAGCTGTTAAGCCGCCAAAGCGCACAGTCACATCTTTCGCTTGAAGCAAATAGTTTTCAGAGGCCGACAATTCGTCTCTCCTTGGCGCGTTGCTTGTCGCGTGCTTTGTCGCCGCTCAATATGTATTTCGTGTCTTTGTACCACTGACGCATGTCGAGGTACCAGTCTTTGAAGGTTTGCCAGCGCATGGAGGCCAAGCCGCCCGGCAAATACAACACACTCAAAATGAGCAAGAGACCTAAAGTCATCATGTAAATTTGAGGTGCTTGCAAACGCAGCGTTTCGGCCAAGATACTGAACACAATGGCTGCAATGAGAGGGCCCCACAAAGTCATGGCGCCGCCAATGAGTGCAATCAACACTGTTTGAAAACCAATGAACGGATTGAATGCAGTGTGCGGGTCGATGTAGGTCCAGCGCACGGCAATAGCGGCGCCTACGCCTCCTGCCACTGCGGCTGTAAAGGCAAAGCCCGCCACCTTGACCCAGCGTGTGTTCACACCCAAGGTTTGCGCGCGTTGCTCATCGCCGCCAATGCCTAGCAAGGCCAAGCCAAATCGCGTGCGACGTAGAAAAATAGAAAGTGCCACAGTGATCACAGCCAGCAGCAACACGGTGTGATAAATGGTGCTCATCTCGGGCACTGTAGTCAGCACGCGGCCCACGGTGCCGTGCACAGATTTTTCGTAATAGCTGATGGCGTGTCTAATGAGTTCGGCCATGCCAAATGTGAGCACTGCAAAGTAGGTGCCGCGCAAATGCAAAACGGCCAGTCCCATGACAACGGCTACGGCTGCTGCAATGCCCGAGGAGCG
>CALCBL010000018.1 GCA_937897495.1 uncultured Burkholderiales bacterium | reverse complement strand
CTTGGGGCTGCACTGGTTTCGACATGGGTTCGGACGCGTGGCAGGGCATGTCGAGGTTCTGATCCTCGTAAAACAGCAGAAAAAAAACTAACTGCAAACGACGAACGTTTCGCACTCGCCGCTTAATCCGGTGAGCCTTGCAACAGTTGGCCGATAGGCTGGGCAAGGGGGCTTTAGGCGTTAAAACCTAAAACTTCCAGGCTGCAAGGTAAAACATATGGGCTGGCGTCACATCGGGCACCTTGATGTGACGCGAGAAAATAGGATGCTGGTTGGGTTCATAGCGTGTCGCTGCGCGATGTATTTGACGAGACTTAAATCAGACGACTACACATGTAGAACTGTACGAAAATGGCTTGTGGACGCGGGTTCAATTCCCGCCAGCTCCACCAGATGCAAATTTAAAAGCCGCTAAGATTAACTTCTTGGCGGCTTTTAAAACGTGAATTCCGTCGTCATGGTTGGCCTCGACTTGAAACTAATCAAGCACAGCGAAATGCTAAAAATCAAATCCAAGTTGCTGTGATGCGCTTGCATTTTGATTCAAAGACGCCGAACGCTTTCGAAATGTTTGACGCGAAGCATGCTTCTCGACCACGGCTTGTTTGCCAGCCTTCACCTCTGAATTTTGACGTCTGGCATGTAGCAACTGTTTGGACGCACGTGTGGCCATCGCCAGATCAACCAATGGCTGGGGAATTTGAAGGGAAATAGATGCGTGAGTTTGCAAGTGCGGCGGCATCAGCGAGGGCTCAAACAACCAGGTGTCTGAAACATCTCGCATGTAGGGCAACCAGCGCCGAACAAAAACGCCATGCGGATCGTGATCTTGTGCTTGTTTAATTGGGTTGTAAACGCGCGTGGTATTGATACCCGTGGTGCCCGATTGCATTTGAAGTTGGCTCCAGTGAATGCCAGGTTCGTAGTCTAAAAATTGCGTGGCAAGCCATTCGCCCACAGGACGCCAATGCAGCCACAGTGGATAAGCCGCCACCGAAACCAACATGGACCGCATCCGAAAATTGAGCCAACCTGTTTCTCGAAGCATGACGACGCAAGCATCCACCATAGGCCAACCTGTACGTGCATTTTTCAAAGCCTCAAAGTATTCGGAATTGAAGTCTTGTTCGCGCAAGTCATCATAGCCGCGGTGCATATTCCGCCACTCGATGGCAGGTTCACTTTCAAGCTTTTGTATGAAGTGGCAGTGCCAATACAAGCGACTCAAGAAGCCACTTAAACCAGCACGATGACGACTGGCCTGTGGCGGCAAGCTGGCCATGTGCGCGCGCGTACTTTGCACGACCTCTCGCATGCTGATGCACCCAAACGCAAGGTAAGCAGAAAGGCGTGAGCAAGCATCGGGCGCTGACAAAGGTGAAGAAATACCACCGCGATAACCAATGCTTCGGGCGTTTAAAAAACTATGCAGCGTGGTCAACGCAAGGGTACGACCGCCGCGCTGTCTGAGAGGCGGGTTGTGCAGCAAATGAGATGGCGCAGACATCACGAAGGGTGCTGCAGATGGCGACTTCCAAAACGTCAAAGAATTCGGATTTTGCTGGGGCAATGCCATGTGCCGCTCCCATGCAGCTTGCCATAGGTTGCGGTTTTTTAACCTGCGCACCACACCAAATTGTGCAAACTCTTGCCAATGAACGCTGTGCGCTTGACACCATGCACCCACTTTGAGATCGCGTGCGTAGGTGAACGCGTTGCCCGTTTCCTCATGGGCATAAAGCCCAGAAAATGGTGCATCATGCCAAATTTTTGTCAGCACCTCGGGCAACTCACCTGTGTGAATTTCCACGCACCCACCGAGTGTTCTTAAATGCGCATCAAGGTCCTGCAAGGACTCTCGAATAAATTCAAAGTGCTGAAGTGCCGCATCGGGTTGCAACCACAACTCGGGTTCCACAACGTAAATACAGCGCACGGGGCCTTGCATGGCAGCGTGGGCTAAGGCCGCATGGTCTTGCCAACGCAAGTCACGTTTGAACCAGACCAGGCTGTAGCTCATTGAGGTAACTCGATTCAAGACAGACTCTTTCCCCTGGCCGTATGCAGTTTCTTGTAGCTGTCAATCAAGCGGTGGTGTCTGTCCAAACCTTCCAACTTCATGCTGGTAGGTGTTAAACCAAAGAAACGTAAACTGCCATTTACCGAGCCCAACACGGCATCCATTTGAGCGTTGCCAAACATGCGACGGAAGTTGTGTTCGTAGTTTTCAATCTCGAGTTCTGGGTTTAAGGCAACTTCTAGCACCACATTCACAGCTTGATAAAACAGTTTGCGTTCAACGGTGTTGTCGTTGTATTGCAAAAAGGCACCTACCAAATCTTGTGCGGCTTCCAATTGCTTTAACGCCAGATGAATGAGCAGTTTCAACTCCAGTACCGTCAGTTGGCCCCATTCGGTGTTCTCATCGAACTCAACGCCAATGAGCGTTGCAATGTCAGCGTACTCATCCAGTTCGTTATTTTCCAAACGGTCTAGCAATGCGGTCAAGGCTTTATTGTCCAAGCGGTGCAAGTTTAGAATATCTTCTCGGAACAACAAGGCTTTGTTGGTGTTGTCCCAAATCAGATCTTCTACGGGATAAATTTCAGAATAGCCCGGCACCAAAATTCGGCAAGCAATGGCGCCCAATTGGTCGTGTTCGGTGGTGTAAATCTCTTTGCCCATCTTGTGCAAAATACCAAACAAAGTTGCGGCTTCGTCTGCATTGGCTGTGTTGCCTTGACCTGCAAAATTCCATTCGACAAACTCATAATCTGGCATGGCGCTAAAGAAGCGCCAAGA
>CALCBL010000017.1 GCA_937897495.1 uncultured Burkholderiales bacterium | reverse complement strand
GTTACCGAGCCGCCAAGGCCGCCAGAAATATGTTTTTGCAAACGGCAGCGATAGAGGCTTCTCGAAAAAAGCCATTGAGTGTTTTTGCTGCTTTACAGCCAGGCACGGTTCAATCGAAATTGTCTTCTAGTTTCGTCGCCCCAGAGAACGCCATGCTGCCAGAAGAATCAGTTTCAAAAATGATGTCTGTCATGTCAGAATTAAAGCCAAATGGTCGAGCTCAGTTTGTCGACCATGCTGGGCAGCTTATTCCGTGGTAACGACTCTCATCATGAAGGGAAAAATATGAACGAAGATCCAAGATGTTGTGGCACCGGTACTTGCATCATTGACCCTGAGGGTTTCTGTTGGTGCGGTCAGCAATGGGATGGCGAAAAAATGGCCATGCCTAAGTTCGAGTTGCCAGCAGATGAGGCTCAAGCGAATCAGACTTCTCAAAATCAGTCATCGGCGAATTCCAAATGATCAAACGCATTCAATCAAGCTTGCTCAAGTGGTTGATGCTTGGGGTCGTCATGACTGGGAGCTTTCAGGCTTCCGCCAGTGAACTGTCTGAGTCGCTCAAAAAATCAGACGCTGTTTTGTTAATGCGACACGCATTGGCCCCTGGTATTGGCGATCCTGCTGGTTACAAACTTCAAGATTGCAAGTCGCAGCGAAATCTAGACGCTACAGGTCGCGCGCAAGCGCAAAAAACAGGTCAGTGGTTGAAGGCTCAGGGTGTTGGCAACGCACTTGTATTTACAAGCGCATGGTGTCGATGCAAAGAGACGGCTGAAAACTTGGCCTTCGGAACGCCCGTGCTAGAACCCTCTTTGAATTCATTTTTTGACGACATGCGTCAAGGACCACAAAGCAATGCTAACTTGCAAAAATTCATTGTGGGTCAACTTAAAAGCAAAGGCGACAAGGCTTTGATTTTGGTGACGCATCATGTGAACATCGCAGAGTTCACGGGGGAAAACGTAGGGTCTGGCGACATGGTTTTGGCCAAAGTCAATTCAGCTGGTAAATTAGTTTCGTTCAAAATTTATCCTAATCCTTCTTGATGAAGGGTCGCCATCAGGTTTTGCAGCTTAGCGCTGCAAGGCCAGAGAAATTTTATTTCTTGAAGCGGTACTTTTCGGAATTTTGAAAGCAGGACTTTTGCAGCCTGCGTGTTCAATGAGCGCATCCTGAAACCAAGTACGCACATCTTGGTCTAGGCCAATGCCATGCATGAAGTTGTAGATGGCTTTTTTCAATCCCAATCCCAGAAGGTCGTGATCAACGCCCGTGCCGTCAATGAAACCTATGTCGTTTTTGCCAAAACTCACAGGGGGCAAAGGAATCAGTTCAATGCCATATTCTTTCGGATTTAAACCCACTGGCGAGTGAACGGTACAAGCAAAGCGGTGGAAGAAGCCACTTTGAATGCAGCCCTGTTCAAACAGTTGCCGCACATATTCAAGAGCATCCACAGTGTCTTGCACAGTTTGAGTTGGGAAGCCGTACATGAGGTAGGCATGCACCAAAATGCCTGCCTCTGAGAAGCCTTTGGTCACTTGCGCCACTTGCTCGACTGTGACGCCTTTTTTCATCAGCTTTAGCAGGCGGTCGGAGGCCACTTCAAGCCCACCCGACATGGCAATGCAACCACTCTCGGCCAGCAACTCTGCCAATTCTGGTGTGAAGGTTTTTTCAAACCGAATATTGCCCCACCACGAGATGTGGACGTTTCGGCGAATGAGCTCTTCAGCCAATGCTTTGAGAGCCTTGGGCGGCGCAGCTTCATCCACAAAGTGGAAACCTGTTTGCCCCGTCTCTTTCACAATTTGTTCAATGCGATCGACCAGCAAAGACGCTGAAGCAGTCTCATAGCGCGAAATGTAATCGAGACTCACATCACAGAAACTGCACTTTTTCCAATAGCAGCCATGAGCCACTGTGAGTTTGTTCCAGCGGCCATCGCTCCACAACCGGTGCATGGGGTTGAGCATGTCTAGCAATGACAGGTAGTCTTGCAAAGGCAGGCCATCCCATGTGGCGGTGCCCACTTCTTCAAACGGGACATCGGGTTCTGACCAATTGATCAGTTGAACACGCTGACCGAGTTGTGCATTGCTATCGCTCGCAGTGTCTTCGCTTGATTTGCGAATGAAGGTTCTGACCAATCTTGATGCTGATCGATTGCCTTCTAAATGTTCTAGCAAAGCCAACAGCGGCCGTTCACCTGAATCGAGGGTGACGAAATCGACGTAATCAAAGACGCGTGGCTCTGTTAACTCACGCAATTCGGTATTCACGAAGCCACCACCCATTGCAATGTGAATACGGGGATGGTGTTGTTTGATGCACTGAGCAATTCTGAAGGCGGCATAAACAGCACCTGGAAAAGGTACAGACAGTAAGACCAAAGTGGGCTGGTGCTTTTCAATCGCTACAAGTGTCAGGGCTTGCAGCTTTTCATCCATCAAGGTGGGGGGCGCAGTAAGTGCCGCTGCCAGGGGTTCGAAGGTGGCTTGGCTACCCGCCAGTGATTCGCCATAGCGAACAAATTCAAATCGTGAGTCGACAGCGTCGCGCAACACGTCGGCTAAATCGTTCAGATACAAAGTGGCCAAGTGGCGTGCTCGGTCTTGCTGACCCAGTGCGCCAAAGGCCCATGACAGGGGATCGCCCGATTCGCTGTCGTCGTAAGCATCGAGTGCTGCAAAGCGAGGGCCTTCGGGTAAGAAGCCACGACCTGCAATGCGGTGGCTCAGCGTACTGTCCTTGCCTTGTAAAAAAGCAATGGTGGGTTCAATGGTGTGCACGTAGCGCGCAAAGAAATCGAGAAAGAAATTGACACTGGCACTGCGTTCAGCTTCTGGCAATCGCAACGCGCGAACCTTCACGTCTTCCAGGCCTTGGGCCGTGAACAAGGTCAAGACCAGTTTCAAGGCCAAATCTTCTTGCACTGCTTCCACCCCGCGCGAACGCAAAAATCCCGTCAGGTAGGCCGTAGACGGGTAGGGGGTGTTGAGTTGCGTCATCGGCGGGATGACGCTTAAGACTCGAATCGGATTGGGTTTCATTCAACCCGTGACTTTACAGCCACTTTTGCATGAATTGCGCTTGTCCCGCTGCAGCAGCGAGTTCATATTGGGTAAATCCAAAGCGTTTGTAGCTGGACAAAGCCTGAGCGTTGCCACTGAGAACCTCGAGAGTGAGCTTGCAGCATCCGCGCTCTCGGGCGTAATCTTCTGCCGCTTTAAGCAGGGCTTGTCCAACGCCTTGTCCCCGGTGGCCTGACAAAACGGCAATGTCGTGCACATTGAGCAAGGGCTTGGCCTTGAAGGTGGAGTAGCCTTCAAAGCAGTTGATCAGGCCTACCGGTTTAGCTTCAAGCCAGGCAATGAAGCTGGCAGCACCTGCAATGTGGGCCATGTCGCTGCACAAGCGAGCTGTATTCTCTGGCTGAAGTGCCTCACCACCGCCCATCGGGTCTTGGGCGTAGGCATCTAACAAGAAGACCAAAGCCTGCGCATCTTGCGCATTCAAATAATCGACGCGCTTGATTTGCAAACCGCTCATGCAGCGTAGTCACTCATGGGCACACAACTGCAGAACAAATTGCGATCGCCATACACGTTGTCAACACGGCCCACTTGCGGCCAGTACTTCACGCTGCTTAAAGGACGCCCTGCTTGAGCAGCACCTACTTCGCGTGAGTAAGGACGGCTCCAATCGGCAGCCATCAAACTGGCCGCGGTGTGAGGCGCGTGTTTAAGGGGGTTGTTGTCTTGCGGCCAAACGCCGTTTTCAATGAGGCGCACTTCTTCGCGTATGGCAATCATGGCATCGATGAAGCGGTCGATCTCCTCAAGGGTTTCGCTTTCAGTGGGCTCCACCATGAGGGTGTTGACCACGGGGAAAGACAGGGTAGGGGCGTGAAAGCCATAGTCCATCAAACGCTTGGCCACGTCTTCGGCCATCACGCCGCTGGTTTCTTTCAGGCCGCGCAAATCCAAAATGCACTCGTGGGCCACATGGCCTGATTTGCCATTTTCACCAGCGCTGGCGTACAGCGTGGGGTAGTGATCGGCCAAGCGATGGCTGATGTAGTTGGCTGCCAGAATGGCTGCTTCGGTGGCGTGCTTCAAGCCTTCGGCACCCATCATGCGGCAATACATCCAGCTGATGGGTAAGACGGCTGCATTGCCCAAAGGCGCGGCCGATACAGCGCCCACACCATTCACCTTCAAGCCGCCTGTGGCGTGGCCTGGCAAGAAAGGCACCAAGTCTTCCACCACACAAACAGGACCTACACCTGGGCCGCCACCGCCGTGGGGGATGCAGAATGTTTTGTGCAAATTAAGGTGGCTGACATCGCCGCCAAATTCACCGGGGGCGGCCACGCCCACCAAGGCATTCATGTTGGCACCGTCTACATACACACGGCCGCCATGCTGATGAACCAATTCGCACAATGCTTTAACTTGCGT
>CALCBL010000016.1 GCA_937897495.1 uncultured Burkholderiales bacterium | reverse complement strand
CTTCTGGCTCGAGTTCGGCAGCGCTACTCAGCAGGTCAATGGCTTGGGCCGTCTGACCCAGCGCGGCACGAACAACGCCTAGATTCATCAGCACAGATGGACGCTCGGGGGCTAGTTCGAGAGCCGCAGCGAAGTACGATTCGGCTTGGGACAGTTGGCCCGACTCGAATGCTTGAACGCCTTGCTGGAAGAGGGCGCGCGCTTGATGGAGTGGTGTTGTCAAGTTAGCTCGAACGCATGAAAAATTGATCAGGGAAGTGGTGCACTAGCTTGTCATTGGGTTATAAAAAGCTTCTTTGCCTAAGTTAGAACCAGCAAAATAGTTACTTTAGAGGAATTTTAATGGTTGAATTTAGTTAACTTGAAAATACCCCTTGGACGATTGACAACCTCATCGCTTTTTAAGAATTGCCAAGCTGCAATTTCAAGCGCAGAATAAACAAAAACTGGAGCATACAAATGAACAAAATCACTCGCATCGATTCAAACGAACGACTCAGTAAAGTCGTTATTCATGGCGACACAATCTATATCGCAGGCATTACTGCCAGTGCCAAAGGAGACATCGTTGTTCAAACGCGCGATGTACTACACAAGATAGACGAATATCTGGCGATAGCAGGATCTGATAAACGACATTTACTCAGCGTCCAGATCTGGCTCAAAGATATCACTGCGGACTTTGCGGGTATGAACAGTGTCTGGGCTGAGTGGGCGCCAAAAGATGCCCTTCCAACACGTGCAACAGGCGAAGTTCATCTTGCAGCGTCCGATTTATTGGTTGAGATCATTGTGACGGCTGCCAAGATGTAAATGCAAGCTGAACTGAATTGGTGAGCTAAGACTTTCAATCAAGCTGTAAATTTAAGCCTTTTGCAGTTGTCGCCCAGATGCGATCTTGCTCTTGTAAAAACTTGACAAATTGCTCTGGCGTTGAGGGGTCAGCCTGAATACCCAAGCTGTCAAATTTTTCCACAATAGACTTATCTCTTAGCATGCCGGTCGCAATATCATTTAAGCGTTTGGTGATAGAAGGCGGCAAACCAGCAGGGCCAAAAAAGCCAAACCAACCTTGCGCAACAAAACCTGGATAACCTGACTCTGCCACAGTAGGAATGTTGTTAAGAATAGGCACACGGGTTGAACTGGTGGTGGCCAGTACCTTGAGTCGCCCACTGTTGTAGTTTGTGACCGTATTGGTGAGGGAGCTTTCAAATGAAAGATCCACCACACCAGCCAATAAGTCCTGCATAGCAGGTGCAGCGCCTTTATAGGGTATGTGCGTCATTGCAATGCCAGCATCCAATGCTAATTTTTCGGCAATCAAGTGGGGTAGAGATCCGAGTCCTACACTGGCATAGTTTATTTTTCCAGGCTGAGCTTTTGCAGCTTTGATCAATTCTTGAAGTGTGTTGTAGGGGGTTTTGTTGCCAGCCAAAATAGCACCCGGTGTGTTCACGATATTCGTGATGGGGGTGAAGTCTTTGGCAGGCACAAAACTTAAAGACTTATGAATATGGGGGGCGATTGACATGGCACTGACAGTCATCACCCCAAGGGTGTAACCATCGGGCTGCGCTCTTGCCAATGCGGCAGTCCCAATGTTGCCACCAGCGCCTGCGCGATTGTCAATCACAACGGGCTGTCCTAATCCTTCACTGAGTCGTTTGGCTAAGTCCCTGGCCACCAAATCAGTCACACCACCTGGTGGAAATGGAACGATCAAAGTGATAGGTTTGACTGGATAGTTGCCTGCGCTTTGCGCAAAGGCAAAGCTTGCGATCCCAATTAAGGTGAAAAAAACTGAAACTGTTCTTAGAACTCTTTTCATAACTTGATGCCTGCAAATGTTTAAAGAATTTCTGACAATGAGAGATGCATTGTGTAGGCGACTCTGCGATATGTCTAGATCAAGAAATCCCTAGGTTCAATTGACTTTCAGCAAGGATCAATAAACTTCTCAGGACGGTATGACGTATCTTTAATCTACTTGGAACGGCAGCAAGAGGGAAGATCACACTGCAGTTATAGGGTGTTAACCCTAGGCTCATGCGTTGACTCCAGCTTCATAATCTCAGATGCACTAAAGGATCGGCCGTATGTTTGACCTTGCTAAAAAAGTAGCGCTCATCACAGGAGCATCCCGAGGGCTGGGCTGGTCAATGGCCCAATCACTTGCTAAGGCTGGGGCCCATGTCGTTTTAAATGCACGTGACGAAAAGCTCCTAAGCGAGCGTGTCAAAACACTCACTGAGCAAG
>CALCBL010000015.1 GCA_937897495.1 uncultured Burkholderiales bacterium | reverse complement strand
AATGCCGCCAGCCGCCATGGTGGCCAGCTGTATTTGGCAGGCATTGTCCAGCATGATGGCCAAGATGGTGGCCTCTTCTACATTCTGGCCCACAATGGCAGCGCCATGGTTTCGCATCAGAACGGCTTTGCAGGAACCCAATGCTTTGGCCACACCTCGGCCGAGATCTTGTGTGCGAATGAGGTCAATGGCGTCATTGAAATAGGGCAGGCCATCTGCAAAGGCAACCGCAGGTTGGCTAATGGGTTCTAAAGCCTGACTGGTTGCAGACAGCGCAACGGCATAGGTGGGGTGCGTGTGAATGACACTGTTCACTTCTGGTCTGGCTTTGTAAATTTCGGAGTGAATGTAAACCTCACTGTGCTTGCGTCCACCACCGCCTACTTTTTCACCTTCAAGGTTGCACAGCACAATGTTTTCAAGTGTGATTTCATCAAACCCATAGCTGTGGGGTTTCATGATGAAGTGAGTGGGGTCGTCAGGTAAACGAATGGAGACGTGGCCGCGGGTTAAGTCGCCTTGACCTGCGTTTTCCAAAATATGGCCAGCATCGATCAGTCTTTGTTTGAGCTCATTGATTTGCATGGTGCTTACTTGGCTGTGTGGAGGTGAGGTTCAAACAACTTCGACAAGTCGTTGGCGATGGGAGAATACTTGGCGTGCGTTCGCATCATGAAACTGGTGAAGCCATCGCTGTTGTGGTGTTTCTTTTTCTCATTGGGCAGGTCAATGCGTTCATTGCGAGCGCTGTCGCGCACGATGCCCATCGGATCGATGCCTGCTTGAACCTTTTGCATTTCGCGTTTTAACATGCGACGGTACATCACAATGCCTTTGTCCGTGGCTCCCAAATTTTCCAATGATCGATCGGCAATGGCGCCTTGAGAAATCCAGGCCATCATGTCTTGCCCATCCACGTTGTCGACGATGAACTCTCCCTTGTCATCCATAAAGGGAACCTCGTAGGTGTGTACTTTTTCTAAAAGGTGCTTGGGCACTTCCACACCATGGGGCGGCACATAAGCGTTGAACCAAAGGTGCATGGTGTGCGTATCGTCTACGGGCACCCGCATTTGAAATGAGTAATAGCGTGACTTCTCATCGCCATTGCCCACAGCCAGCATGTTTGGAAACACAATGGGGTGTCCCACTTTCCAGTCGTCGCCGTCTTCCGAATGGCCTTCCAACAGTCTGTGCTTGGTCATGCCATATTCAAACTCCTTGAAATCAATTTTCAAGTGGCGTGTGCTGATGGCGACCTTGATACCTTCTTGCTCTTTTAAGAACTCGTAGTGGTGACCATGCAGCCATTCGGTGTGCACCGGGTCAAGTGAGTTTTCCATGATCTGCAGCCAATTGATCGGCAGAATGGTTCGACCCATGATGCGAATGGTGCCTTGCGCCACAAAACCATCCCAACGCGGCAGAAGCGGCTGAGGTTGCGGCCCCATGTAGGCGAACAGCATGCCGCCCATTTCTTGGACTGGGTAGGCATCGGTGCTGACCTTGTCTCTGAAGGCACACTTGTCTTGCTCATTGGGTT
>CALCBL010000014.1 GCA_937897495.1 uncultured Burkholderiales bacterium | reverse complement strand
CAGTGGTACCGTAGGTCCTAGGATGTCATGAAAAGAATATAGCTTGCCTTCAGCCAGAGCAGTCAGTGCCGCACTG
Source organism: uncultured Burkholderiales bacterium (assembly GCA_937897495.1). Classification (GTDB taxonomy): domain Bacteria; phylum Pseudomonadota; class Gammaproteobacteria; order Burkholderiales; family Burkholderiaceae_C; genus Limnohabitans_A. The sequence goes on along the minus strand of CALCBL010000014.1, from coordinate 3,741 downwards.
GCAGCTGGTGCAATAGCGTCGAATATGCCCAACAACGCATCGCTTTGCCCGTTGACGATGTCATGTCCAAAACCATCGCCAGCAATTAGCTCGGCATAGTTGAAGTCGTCACCTGTGTACATGCGTACGCCGGGCGGCAGGCGCCGACGCATCGCGATTTCTTTGTCTTTATCTAGCAATGAAATTTTGATGCCATCCACTTTCTTAGAGTGCGCCTGAATGATGCCTAATGCAGTGCCCATGGCTTGCTCTACATCAGCGCTGCCCCAGTACCCCAACAATGCAGGATCAAACATATCGCCCAGCCAGTGAAGTACCACGGGTTGTTTGACCTGACTCAAAATTCGGTCGTAAACGCGCTCATAGTCTGCGGGGCTGGTGGCCACACGCGCCAAAGCTCGACTGGCCATGATGATGAGTTTGCCACCCAGCTTTTCAATCGCCTCCAACTGTTCTTCGTATGCTGCAATGACTTGATCCACAGTTGTGACATCTTCAAGCACAAGTTGATCTGTGCCACAGCCCGAGGCTACCTGCGAGCCCGGCACATCCTGCGCTGCATCCAATGTGCGGCGAATCAGTTCCAAGGAAGTCGGCCAGTCCAGGCCCATGCCGCGCTGCGCAGTGTCCATGGCCTCGGCCACACCCAGCCCCAACGACCACAAGTGGCGTCTGTAGTCGATGGTGGTATCCCAATCTACAGCACATTGAAGCCAAGGGTCTACCGCAGCCAGCGGATCGGACACCACATGTGCTGCCGAATAGGCAATGCGGTTGAATGGCATTCGAGACTTGGGCTTCAAAGGCACGCTGCCGCGTAGCTTGTAGTTTTCCAAGCGACCCGAAGCCGTCGGCAGATTCAAGCTTAAGGGCACAGTTTCGCCTTCAGGTTAGGGGGCAGGTGAGAGCCCTGCAGCTTTGACCAGCCCCGCGTTGCTTTTGATCTCATCGCGTATGTATGCGTCAAATTGATCAGGCCGCATAGTCCAGGCATCAGCGCCCAATGTGACAAAGCGCTCTTTGACTTCGGCAGTAGCCAAGGCCTTTACAACTTCATCATGCAATCGGTTAACAATGTCTTTGGGTGTTTTTCCTGGGACCATCATGCCAATCCAGAAATTGAATTCTGAGCCAGGTACACCGGCTTCTGCAGTTGTTGGCACTTGCGGCAAAGCACTTGCACGTTTGGGTGAACCGACCGCCAATGCAACCAGTTGACCACTTCGAATTTGACCAATGACGGGCGCAATGGGTGAAAAATAGTAATCAACACGGCCTGAAATAACCTCGGTCACAGCTTCGCCAGAACCCTTGAACGGAATATTGGTGGCCTCGATCTTGGCAGCCAATTTGAATTTTTCAGCGTTCAAATGCGTTGCACTGCCCTGACCAGCAGACGCAAAATTCATTCCTCCAGGCTTGGCCCGTGCAGCTGTTAGCAGTTCTTGCAGCGTCTTGATGTTTTTGGTTGGCGACATGACCAGCACATTGGGTGTGCTTGAAATCGGGGTGACACCTGCGAAATCATTGACAGTGTCAAACGGCAACTTTGCAAAGGTTGAAGGACTGACGGTGTGCGATGAAGAGTGAATCATGATGGTGTAACCATCAGGTGCTGAAGTGGCAACAGCTTGCTGACCAATGGTGCCGCTTGCGCCGCCGCGGTTATCAATGACCAGTGTTTGTCCCATGCTCTGACTCATCTTGTCTGAAATAGCACGTGCAATGATGTCGGTCGTGCTGCCAGCGGCAAATGGCACGATCACTCGTATTGGTTTGTTGGGATAAGTTCCCTGTGCAGTGGCGCTCCATGGGGCTAGCACTGCAAGGAAGGTCAAGGATATCAGCGCTGTTTTTTGAGATATTTTCATGTTGTCTCCAGATGGTTAGTTTCGACTTCTGCTAGTGTCGATATTTTAATTCAAGGGGCAGTTTCCTTCGGGGTTCCGTGTGATGGTCTTGATCAGTTGGGTGGGCATGGCGGTACAGGCAATCAGGACAGCTTGGCAGCTTTTTTAATTTGGGTGAGCACGGCCATTTGCGGAGATTTTTTGTAATGCACATCTAGCGGGTAGCAGCCCGAAACCAAACCATTGCGTGGTGCTGTGGTGCAGTCGCTGAAGGTGCGACACAGGCGTTTGCGCTGCATGGTTCGACCTGCCAGCACGTCGGCTGGTAGCTCGGGGTAAGCCAACACCATGCGGCCCAGTCCTACAAAGTCGGTCCAGCCTTGTTTGACGGCAGCTTGTGCCACATACGGCAGAAACTCTTGCAGGTAGGTGTAGCCGCTTCCGACAAAAGCCATTGCAGGAAACATTTTCTTTAGATCTCGAACGATTTCCAAATGCCGCATCACTCCAACCAACGGGTCTTCCGGGGGCTGGTAGCCGTCTGAAGGCGGGTACAGTGCTGGGCGTGTAACGTGGGGCGTGTAGTAAGGACTGCCCACAGTTACATTGACCATTGAAATGTCTAGCGACTCAAGCACTTTGAGAAACTGCGCTGTCTCGTCTAGTGCGTACAGCAGTGGGTTGGATTCGTTCACACCAAAGCCATATCGGTAGGGCAGTGCGTTGGCGTAATCGACCGGGATACCAGGCCCAAGAGATTCTTCGTCGGACATGCTGGGGTCGGCTTTGTAGGGCAGAAAATCTACCGCCGAAAGCCGCACGCCCAAGGCCATGCCTGGCACTTCAGCGCGAATGCCCTGAGCCAATTCGCGGATGAATCGTGTGCGGTTGTGAAGAGAGCCGCCAAAGTCGCCTTCACGCGTTTTGGCCGAAAGAAATTCGTGCACTAAATAACCGTGACAGTGTTTGAGGTCGACGAATTGGAAGCCACAGTCCCATGCGCGCTTGGCGGCTACCACAAAGTCATCGATTAGCTGTCGAATCTCACCATCAGACATGACGACGATGTTTTCTTTGGGGCCAAAGCGGCCGTCTAAAAGCGGGTGGTGGTAAAGCACCCGGGGCTCCATTCGTGTCTCAAGGTTGGGTTTGCAAAAACGGCCCGAGTGGGTCAGTTGCAAACCAATGACCAAGTCATTGTCGTTGCCCATGCTTTCGCGGTGCGCTTGCACCAGGCCTTCGCGAAGTTGTGCAATGCCCGATTGCGTTTTCGCGTTCATGACCAATTGCTTGGGGTTGGCACGACCATCGTGCCGCACCGCGACTGCTTCGCCGCCCCAGATCATTTTGGCGCCGGATCGGCCAAATAGGCTCCAACGACGACGGGTGTTGTCAGAAGGACTGCCATCGGCCAGACCGTCCCAGCCTTCCATGGGGTGAATCGCGTATCGGTTGCCGACTTTAAGTCCCGAAACTGTCAGAGGCTGCGCCATAGCGGCGGTGTCACCTGATTCCAACTGCTCATCGCAAGGCATGGGCAAACCCAGTCGTTCTAGGTTTTCCTTGAAGCCCTGTGCGTTGGACAAGGACTTCACCTTGACGAAATCTCCAAATTTCATGTTTCAGTTTCCAAGATAGGGGTTGTCATTCGAGTCGAAAGAAAGGGTGGGCTGCCATGGCTACTTCATAGTTTGAAGTGACTGATGAAAACCATCATAACCATTTGGTTGCAAGTTAAAAGTGCAGGTTTACCCGAGCGTTGGCTGAGTATCGATGCTGGCATTTCTCCGATTCAGATATTGACAAAAATATTGGCCAACTGAATTTGGAGCAGGTCATACTGCCAATTTACTGGAGAATCCAGAACTACTTTTTGCTATATTGGGAATTA
>CALCBL010000013.1 GCA_937897495.1 uncultured Burkholderiales bacterium | reverse complement strand
ACTGGCCGTGTGCCAGGCGTCACCTGAATTTCAATCAATTTGCCACTGCGCTGAATCGACAAGCTTGCTGCTTCGCCTGGCTTTAAAGCCGCAACCCGAGTGAGCATTTCGGGTACATCGGCCACAACGTGCCCAGCTACTTTCAAAATCAAATCGCCCGGTTGAATGCCGGCTTTGGCAGCGGGGCTGTTTTGCAAAACCCCATTGATCAAGACACCTTGTGGCAATGCACCTGTAGATTTGTCTTTGGCGATGCCAAAGCTCTCGGCAATTTCAGCCGTCAATGGGCGCGGCTCAACACCTATCCAGCCACGCGTCACTTTGCCGTCTTTGATCAGGGCAGCCATGATCTGCGTGGCCGTCGAGACGGGTACCGCAAAGCCAATGCCCATGTTGCCGCCAGAGCGTGAATAAATGGCTGTATTGATGCCCATGAGCAAGCCATTGGCATCAACCAAAGCGCCACCAGAGTTGCCGGGATTGATGGCCGCATCGGTTTGAATGAAATTTTCAAATGTGTTGATGCCCAATTGTTTGCGGCCTAAGGCACTCACAATGCCAGAGGTTACAGTTTGACCCACACCAAATGGGTTGCCGATGGCCAAGACAGCATCGCCCACCTGCAAAGTTTCCATTTGGCCCAGGACGATGGTGGGCAGTTTGGGCAAGTCAATTTTGAGCAAAGCCAAATCCGTTTCGGAGTCTGTGCCTATCACTTTGGCCATGGCGGTGCGGCCATCGTTCAGGGCGACTTCAATGGCCTCTGCGCCTTCAATCACATGGTGGTTGGTAAGGATGTAGCCCTCTGCACTCACAATCACACCACTGCCCATTCCGCCGCCAGTTGACTCGTCTTCAGGTTCTTCAAAAAAGCGAAACCAAGGATCTGCGCGGCGCGCTTTGCTTCGAGCCTTTTGCTGCACATTGATACTGACGACGGCTGGCGCCGCTTTTTGTGCTGCTTGTCTGAAGCTGCCCCCCGGCATGGCGTCTTGATTGCCCTCCATGCGGGCCTGAGTTAAAGCAAGCGTCCTGGCGCCTCCCTGGCCCTTGAGCCAACCTGGCTGGAGGGTGGCGACAACAAACCAAGCGGCCAAAAGCACCGTCACCGATTGCGAAAACACAAGCCAAATTCTTTTCATGATTCGCATTGTGGACTGATCTTGAATCTTATGCATTCTTTCAGACTTGAATCACAATAGACCCTCTTTGACATTGAAACAGACACGTCTGATTTTCAGGCGTTCATTTCAAGCTGTACTCAACCAAAACAATTTATGTCGACATTGCCCCCCATCGCTATCACGCCAGGAGATCCTTGCGGCATTGGCCCTGAAATCATTGCGCGTGCGTTCTTGAACGATGCGTTGTCGCCCAAAGACCGGCCTGTCACGCAGGCTTGTTTTGTGGCGGGCGATGCACAGGCGATGCAAAAAGCAGTCAACTTGGTAGATCCAAAAGGGCTTCAACTCAAACTGCAAGTGATTCAAAAGCCAACGCAAGCGCAGAATTTGCCGGTGGGCGTCATTCCAGTTTTGCAAGTTGCGGCATTGGCATCTCAACTGCCCTACGGAGAAGTCCATGCTGAGGCCGGCCGGTTTGCAGGGCAATGTGTGGTGTGGGCTGCGCAGGCCGCGCTTCGCAAAGAAATTGCCGCCATGGTCACTGCGCCACTGCACAAAGAAGCACTGTCTGCAGCGGGCTCTCCCTTCAATCAGTTTCCTGGGCATACCGAGTTGCTGCAGTTCGAGGCTGCCCAATTTTCTGGTGTGCGCTTGGCGGACATGCCCGTGAGAATGATGTTGGCCAACGATGAGTTGCGTGTCGTGTTAGTGAGCATTCACGTTTCCTTGCGCCAAGCTCTAGATGCTGTCACTTATGACAACGTGCTTGAAAGTCTGCGCATCACCCATCAATCACTCAGTTTGTTGTTGGGACGTGCTCCCAAAATTGGTGTTTCAGGACTTAACCCACACGCAGGTGAGGGAGGCTTGTTTGGCCGAGAAGAAATTGAAATCATTGAACCTGCTGTGGCCCAAGCCAGATCCGAGGGCATTCTGGCGGTAGGGCCTTATGCGCCAGATACCGTTTTCATGCGTGCACGTCAAAAGCTGGCTGGCGTTTCTGAGTTTGATGTGGTTTTGGCCATGTACCACGATCAAGGTCTCATCCCCGTCAAATACATGGGCCTAGAGCAGGGCGTCAATGTCACCCTTGGTTTGCCATTGGTGCGAACCAGCCCCGATCACGGTACAGCTTTTGACATTGCCGGACAGGGCTGTGCCGATGCTTCCAGCATGGTGGCTGCCATCCGAATGGCGCGCCAGCTGATTCCCTGAGTCGGAGCAGGGGCTAGAAATGGCCCCCCGCAGTCGGCTACAATCCGAGGCTAAACCCTGATACCGATTCGCTAGAGGATTCTCATGAGTGATACCCCAGTCGACAGCAGCAAAAGGACGTGGCTGATTGCCTCTACTTGTGCTGGCGCCGTAGGCGCAGGCTTCGTCGCCACACCCTTTGTCAGCACTTTCCAGCCTTCCGAGCGCGCTAAAGCCGCTGGTGCTGCCGTGGAAGTCGATATTTCCGAGGTCAAACCCGGTGAAAAGCTCACCGTTGAATGGCGCGGCAAGCCTGTATGGATCATGCGCCGCACCACGGAGCAGGTTGAAGCCCTCAAAAAGTTGGATGGTCAATTGGCCGACCCAACCTCTGAACGCCAAGCCTATCCCACCCCCGAATACGCTAAAAACACCCACCGCTCTATCAAACCAGAGTTCATGGTGGCTGTTGGCATTTGCACCCACTTGGGTTGCTCGCCTGGCGACAAATTCCAGACAGGCGCGCAGCCTTCTTTGCCAGACGATTGGCAAGGTGGTTTCTTGTGCGCTTGCCACGGCTCTACCTTTGACTTTGCCGGTCGCGTGTTCAAAAACAAGCCCGCACCCGACAACTTGGAAGTGCCACCGCACATGTACCTGTCCGACAGCAAGTTGCTGATCGGTGAAGACAAGAAGGCTTGAGGCATACCATCATGGCTGAATTCAAGGAAATCTCTCCCAACGCCCCTGCAGGCGAAAAACTCATGAACTGGGTCGACAACCGCTTCCCAGCGACTTCGTTGTTCAAAGCTCACATGAGCGAGTACTACGCATCCAAAAATTTGAACATTTGGTATGTGTTTGGCGCCTTGTCATTGCTGGTGCTTGTCATTCAAATCGTCACTGGTATTTTCTTGGTGATGCATTACAAACCAGACGCCAATCTCGCCTTTGCCTCTGTCGAATACATCATGCGCGACGTGCCATGGGGTTGGCTCATTCGCTACATGCACTCCACGGGCGCTTCTGCGTTTTTCGTTGTGGTGTATTTGCACATGTTCCGCGGTCTCATGTATGGCAGCTATCGCAAGCCCCGTGAATTGGTCTGGATTTTTGGCTGCGCCATCTTCTTGTGCCTCATGGCCGAAGCTTTCATGGGTTACTTGTTGCCTTGGGGCCAAATGTCCTACTGGGGCGCTCAAGTGATCGTCAACTTGTTCTCGGCCATTCCCTTCATCGGCCCCGATTTGGCCTTGCTCATTCGCGGCGACTTCGTGGTGGGCGACGCTACCTTAAACCGCTTCTTCAGCTTCCACGTCATTGCAGTGCCCTTGGTACTGTTGGGCTTGGTGGTGGCGCACATCATTGCTTTGCATGAAGTGGGTTCCAACAACCCAGACGGCGTTGAAATCAAGGCGCCCGGTGCACCCAAAGATGCCCAGGGTCACCCATTGGACGGTATTCCTTTCCATCCTTACTACACGGTGCACGACATCTTCTCTGTCAGCATCTTTTTAATGGTGTTCACAGCCATTGTGTTTTTCGCGCCTGAGTTTGGCGGCTACTTCTTGGAGTACAACAACTTCATTCCAGCCGACCCCCTCAAGACGCCTTTGCACATTGCTCCCGTTTGGTACTTCACACCTTACTACTCCATGCTGCGCGCCATCACCGGCGAGATGATGTATGTCCTCATCGTCTGCGTCTTGTTGGGTGCATTTTTGGCGGTTAAAAACAACCCAATGCCAAGTATTCTCAAAGCAGGTGTTGTTGGCGGTGCCGTGGTCATTTCTGCCCTCATGTACGGTATTGATGCCAAGTTCTGGGGTGTGGTGGTCATGGGTGGCGCGGTCATCATCATGTTCTTCTTGCCTTGGCTTGACCACAGTCCTGTCAAATCAATTCGTTACCGTCCCGATTGGCACAAGTATGTTTATGCTGTGTTCGTCATTGACTTCTTGATCTTGGGTTACTTAGGCGTTCAACCACCTTCACCCATCGGTGAGCGTGTTTCACAAGTTGGCACCATGTTTTATTTTGGCTTCTTCTTGCTTATGCCTTGGTGGAGTAAGTTGGGCGAACCGAAACCTGTACCTGACCGTGTGATATTTGTTGCGCACTAAGCACAGGATGATTTGAAAATGAAAATAATTCAAAAATTTGTATTGTCTTTGTGTCTTGCTTTTGCTGCCATTTCGGGCGTACAGGCAGCTGGTGGTAACGCTATTGCGTGGGACAAAGCGCCAGGTAAAACCAACGATTTAGCTTCTTTGCAAAACGGCGCCAAACTGTTCGTGAACTATTGCCTGAACTGTCACTCTGCTGCCTTCATGCGATACAACCGCTTACAAGACATTGGCCTTACCAACCAACAGATCAAAGACAACCTCTTGTTCGCCACTGACAAAGTGGGCGATACCATGAAGTCAAACATTGACCCCAAGCAAGCCAAAGATTGGTTTGGCGCTGTGCCGCCCGATCTTACTTTGGTGGCCCGTTCACGTTCTGGCCATGGTGGTACCGGTGCAGACTACATCTACACCTACCTGCGCACTTATTACCGCGATGAAAATAAGCCTACCGGCTGGAACAATTTGGCTTTCCCCAATGTGGGCATGCCTAACCCGTTTTGGGAATTGCAAGGCGAGCGCATGCCAGTGTTCGAAGAGCGTCAAGAGCACGGTCAAGCCACGCAAATTTTCACAGGTTGGAAAACAGTCAAGCCAGGCACTCTGACACCTTTGCAGTACGACCAATCCATAGGTGATTTGGTGAACTACTTGCAATGGATGGCTGAGCCAGTTCAAAATACTCGTGTGCGCATTGGCGTGTGGGTCTTGATTTTCTTGTCCATCTTCACTTTCATTGCGTGGCGCTTGAACGCTGCTTACTGGAAAGACATCAAGTAATTACTCGTGATTCGGGCTTCGGCCCGAATTGATGGAGTGGGCAGGCCTGCCAACCCGGTGGCTTCCCACTCTTTTTGATTTTTAGGAGCCTTCACCATGATGGTGCTTTATTCAGGTACAACCTGCCCCTTCTCTCACCGTTGCCGCTTTGTGCTGTTTGAGAAAGGCATGGACTTTGAAATTCGCGATGTCGATCTGTACAACAAGCCAGAAGACATCAACGTCATGAATCCTTATGGCCAAGTGCCTATTTTGGTGGAACGTGATTTGATTTTGTACGAATCCAACATCATCAACGAATACATTGATGAGCGTTTTCCGCATCCCCAACTCATGCCCGGCGACCCTGTTGACCGTGCGCGCGTTCGCCTGTTCTTGCTCAACTTTGAAAAAGAGTTGTTCACCCATGTGGCTACCTTGGAAAACCGCACGCTCAAGGGCAACGACAAAACTTTGGAAAAAGCCCGCTCGCACATCCGCGATCGCTTAACCCAATTGGCCCCTGTGTTCTTGAAGAACAAGTTCATGTTGGGTGACAACTTCTCTATGCTCGATGTGGCCATTGCACCTTTGCTCTGGCGCCTCGACTTCTATGGCATTGACCTGAGCAAAAACGCAGCACCCTTGCTCAAGTATGCCGAGCGCATCTTCTCTCGCCCAGCCTACATCGAGGCGCTCACGCCTTCAGAAAAGGTCATGCGCAAATAATTGCATCAGCAATTTCGAATGCAGAGCAAAACACCATGGTGATGAACGCACTGGAATCTCCCTCTACACGCCCTTATCTCATTCGGGCGATGTACGAGTGGTGTACCGATCACTCTTTCACACCCTACGTGGCTGTGAAGGTCGATGCCTCGGTCCAAGTGCCCCGTGATTTTGTGCAGGGTGGTGAAATTGTTTTGAACATCAGTTTCGATGCCACCAGCTCGCTCCAATTGGGCAATGAGTTCATCGAATTCAAAGCTCGCTTTGGCGGCAAGCCGTGCGACATCATGGTACCCATCCACCGCGTGATGGCCATCTATGCGCGTGAAAATGGACAAGGCATGTCATTCCCTGTCTCTGACTCTCCGATGGGAACCACGGTGGTGGGCATGGACAAGTTGTACAAAGTGCCTGATGCATCTGAATCGACAGAAGAAGCCAACAAGCCTGTGCCACCTTCTCCAACTCGCCCAACCCTCACCAGAATTAAATAAGCGCTTCCAAAAACTGAGCGTGGCTCTGAAAAACTGCGATTATTGAATTACAATTCAGCCCGTGCCGCTTTAGCTCAGTTGGTAGAGCAACCGCCTTGTAAGCGGTAGGTCGTCAGTTCGAATCCGACAAGCGGCACCACTTTGAAAATCCAGCCTTTTGGTTGGTTTTTTTTCGCCTGTCACATCTTCAGCGCGGATTTTGAAGTATTTTGAGGCGAATTTTCTCAACGCTGTGACCGTGGCTTTTGAGATGTGCCTGAAGCGCAGGCAGCATTTGACGCAGTTTGGCCGCCGCCGCATTGGAATTGACCAAAATGCACCACTCCGTGCCATCGATAGGCCCGGCTTGGATGGCACTTCTCAAAGGGCCAGGAATGAGGCTTTGTAAAGAATTGAGACGCAGGCTCGATTCTCGGGTGAGCTCCGTCAAGCGCGCCAAACTGGGCGATTCTTGCGCCGCTTCCATGAGGGTGACTGCCTGGTTGATTTTTGCCATCCCTGCATTATGCGAGAGCCCTGACCATCTGCAGGAAAATTCGGCTGCCTGCCTGCGCTCAGCAGTTAAAATATCGCGTTCACTTGCGCCTTGTGCGCATGTACTTTTGAATCCACTTTAAGACAGGATTTGCGGGCTGCGCTTTGCGTTTTTTGCAAAGTCAGACTCGGATCAACATGGCGATCAATTTTCTGACCCAAATTTTCGGCAGTCGCAACGACCGCATGATCAAGCAATACCGCAAAACTGTGGTGCTTATCAATGCGCTGGAAGCCCAATACGAAGCCTTAAGCGACGAACAATTGCGCGCAAAAACAGATGAGTTTCGAGCTCGCGTTGCGCAAGGTGAGTCTTTGGACAACATTTTGCCAGAAGCTTTTGCCATTGTTCGTGAGGGCTCAAAGCGTGCCATGAAGATGCGTCACTTCGATGTGCAAATGTTGGGTGGCATTTCGCTTCATAACGGCAAAATTTCCGAAATGGGGACCGGTGAAGGTAAAACTTTAACGGCCACACTGGCTGTGTATTTGAATGCCTTGGCCAACAAAGGCGTGCACGTGGTTACCGTGAACGACTACCTCGCCAGCCGCGATGCACAGTGGATGGGCAAGCTGTATAACTTCCTAGGCATGAGTGTGGGTGTTAATTTGTCCCAACTCTCCCGCGAAGAAAAACAGGCTGCTTACAACTCAGACATCACCTACGGCACCAACAACGAATTTGGTTTTGACTATCTGCGCGACAACATGGTCTATGAAGGTAAAGATCGCGTACAGCGCGGCCTCAACTACGCCATTGTTGACGAGGTCGACTCCATTTTGATTGACGAGGCGCGCACGCCGCTCATCATCAGTGGCCAAGCCGACGATCACACAGCGCAATACCAAGCCCTCAACCAAGTGGTGCCCCTACTGACACGCCAAGAAGGCGAAGCAGATCCACGCACCGGCGAAGGCATCATCAAACCTGGCGATTTCACAGTCGACGAGAAGTCACACCAAGTGTTCTTGACCGAACAGGGTCATGAAAAAGCCGAAAGCATTTTGGCCAGCGCAGGGCTCATCCCTGAAGGCGCAAGTCTTTATGACCCCGCCAACATTGCGCTCATGCACCATCTCACGGCAGCCTTGCGGGCCAACCACATCTATCACCGCGATCAGCACTATGTGGTGCAAGAAGGCGAGATCGTGATTGTGGATGAATTCACGGGCCGCCTCATGACGGGTCGCCGCTGGAGTGATGGCTTGCACCAAGCGGTCGAAGCCAAAGAGGGCGTAGCCATTCAGGCTGAAAACCAAACCATGGCCTCCATCACCTTCCAAAATTATTTCCGTTTGTACGGCAAGTTGGGGGGCATGACCGGCACGGCCGACCCCGAGGCCTCCGAGTTCCAAG
>CALCBL010000012.1 GCA_937897495.1 uncultured Burkholderiales bacterium | reverse complement strand
TTGACCAACAAGACGACTTGGTCTTTTTCACCCAGTGGCAAATTCTCCATGCCCGTGATGCGGTTCTCAATGCCCAAAATGAAGGTGCCACTGTTGATGGCATGGCGAAGCCAAGCAGCACACCACCAATACAAACGGCTGCTGCTCATGAACATAGAAGCAAACACCACCACCAAGGCCCAAGGAATGACCGTGACTGTCATCCACACCATGTGAACAAGTGAACGTATGAAGTTCATAGCGCAGGTTCCACAGATTTTTTCAAGAGCACATCCACAAAGGCATTCAGATCAAGGTGCATTTGTGTGCCTGCCGGAAACACAGGCGGCAGTGCTTGTCCGCGCAAAGCTTCAGACTTGCCCGTTAAAACCAAGTGCGGCACGCAACCCGCAGCGGTTGCTGCCATCATGTCGTTCAGGGTGTCTCCCACAAACGAAACGCCTTGCATTTCTAAACCAAATCGCTCTGCAATTTGTTCAATCAAACCTGGCATGGGTTTGCGGCAATGGCAGCCGTCTGTAGGCGCATGCGGGCAATAAAAAATAGCATCGACACGCCCGCCCACAGCAGCAAGTTGTTTGATCATGCGTTTGTGAATGGCGTTCAATGCCGCCACGTCCATCAAGCCACGGCCAAGCCCCGATTGGTTGGTGGCAATGACCACGTGATAGCCCGCATGGTTCAAACGGCTGATGGCCTCTAAGGCGCCAGGCAGCGCACGCCACTCTTCTGGGCTCTTGATGTACTCATCAGAGTCATGGTTGATGGTGCCATCGCGATCGAGAATGACGATTTTCATGAGGCCAAACGCGACAAATCGGCCACGCGGTTCATGGCCTCATGCAAACACTTGAGCAAACCTTGTCGGTTGAGGCGCACGTCCATTTCTTCGGCGTTCACCATGACATCGTCAAAGAAAGCATCGACAGGCGAGCGCAGTGCGGCCAAGGTTTGCAAGGAGCCGGTGTAGTCGCCCGCTTTGAACAAGGCTTCTGATTCTGGCAACAAACGCTGCATCACTTCGTACAAAGCTTGCTCTGCATTTTCTGTGAGCAAGGCAGGGTTGACATGCGCATCTACTTCATCGGCCTTCTTCAAAATATTGCCAATGCGTTTGTTGGCTGCCGCCAATGCAGGGCTTTCGGGCAAGGCCGCAAATGCGCGCACAGCTGCCAGCAATTTAGGAACTTGGCCCAAACGTGCAGGATGCAAAGCCAACACTGCATCGACTTCTTGCGCGCTAAAGCCTTGCTCGCGCAACGAGCCCGCCAAGCGGTCAAACAAGAAGGTGGTCAAGGCTTCTGAAGGATCGGTGATTTTGTCGCCAAACACAGGCACAGCCAGCGCCAGCAACTGACGCCAGTCGACAGCCAAATCTTTGTCCATGAGCATGCGAATGATGCCCAAGGCATGACGGCGCAACGCAAAGGGGTCTTTGTCGCCACTGGGCAAATTGCCAATGCCAAACATGCCCACCAAAGTCTCTAACTTGTCGGCCAGTGCCACCACCAAACCCACGTTGTTGCGCGGCAATTCGTCGCCCGCAAAACGCGGACGGTAGTGGTCTTCAATGGCATCAGCAATGTCATGGCTCAAACCATCGTGGCGCGCGTAGTAGCCGCCCATGATGCCCTGCAGTTCTGGGAACTCGCCCACCATGTCCGTTAGTAAATCTGTTTTGGCCAACTGGGCTGCGGTGTCTGCGGCTTGTGCCAGCTCATTACCACCCAAGGCCTGGCCCAAAGCTTTGGCAATGCCGCGCACGCGTGCCATGCGCTCGCCTTGCGTGCCCAATTTGTTGTGATACACAACTTTGTTCAAACCTTCAACGCGCGACGCCAAAGTTTTTTTGCGGTCTTGGTCAAAGAAGAATTTGGCATCGGCTAAACGCGGCCGTACCACACGTTCGTTGCCACCAATCACAGCGCTAGCGTCTGTCGGTGAAATGTTGCTAACGACCAAAAACTGATGCGTGAGCTTGCCTTCTGCAGTAAGCAGTGGGAAATACTTTTGATTGGCCTTCATGGTCAAAATCAAACATTCCTGCGGCACTTCCAAAAACTCTTTTTCAAATTCACAAATGAGCACATTGGGGCGCTCGACCAAAGCTGTGACTTCATCGAGCAAGGCTTCGTCTTCAATGGCCTTGGCACCACCACCCACTTTGGCGGCAGCGGCATTGAGTTGCTTCACAATTTCTGCGCGGCGCTCTGCAAAGCTGGCAATGACGGCACCATCGCGCGCCAAGGTGGCGGCATAACTGTCGGCATCTTGAATGATCAAGGGCGACACATTGGCTTCAAAGCGATGGCCATGCGTGGTTTGGCCGGCCTTCAAGCCCAAGGTTTTGATGGGCACCACTTGCGTGCCATGCAAAGCCACCAAGCCATGTGCGGGGCGCACAAAGTTGACACTGGTCCAACCGGGCAATTCGCAGTCTGTTTCCAATTGGTAGGTCATGACTTTGGGAATAGGCAATTTGGCCAACGCCTCGTCCAAAGCCTTTTGCAAGCCTTGCAAAAGGGTGGCGCCGGTGGCCACGCTGTCATAAAACAAAGCTTCTGCTTTGCCATCGGGTGCGCGCTTAAGCGAAGCTACCAGCGCTGCAGGATTCGATACATCTGCACCGAGGGCTTGTAATTTTTTAAGCAAGGCGGGTGTGGCATTGCCACTGGCATCTAAGCCCACCGTGACCGGCATGAGTTTTTGCTGAACCGCTTTGTCGGCAGCTTGCGCCGCTACTTGCGTGACATGCGCTGCCAAACGGCGTGGCGACGCATAGGGCGTGACCACTGCACTGGCACCTGTTAGACCTGCATCGCGCAATTGTTCAAACAGCACGTTAGCAAATGATTCGCCTAATTTTTTGAGCGCCTTGGGCGGCAACTCTTCTACAAACAATTCAACCAGAAGGTTTTGATGTGTCATTTTAATTCTTGCCTTCAGGCAGCCTTCTTGCTCAAGGCATTGAGCTGTTCAACCCATTCGCGAGGCGCCATGGGGAAGCCCAATCGCTCGCGGCTTTCCCAATAGCTTTGCGCCACAGCACGCGCCAAATTGCGAATGCGGCCAATGTAGGCGGCGCGTTCTGTAACGCTGATAGCGCCACGTGCATCGAGCAAGTTGAAGGTGTGCGCGGCCTTGAGCACTTGCTCATAGGCGGGCAATGCCAGTTGCTCACCAATTAAATGCTGAGCTTGTTTTTCGTAAGCAGAAAACGCTGTGAACATGAACTCGGCATCGGCGTGTTCAAAGTTGTAAGTCGATTGCTCGACTTCGTTTTGGTGGTACACATCGCCGTAGCTAAGCGTGTCGGTCCACTTCAAGTTGTAGACGTTGTCGACACCTTGCAAGTACATGGCCAAGCGCTCAAGGCCGTAGGTAATTTCGCCCGTAATGGGTTTGCAATCGATGCCGCCCACTTGTTGGAAGTAAGTGAACTGCGTCACCTCCATGCCATTGAGCCAAACTTCCCAGCCCAAGCCCCATGCACCCAAAGTTGGATTTTCCCAATCGTCTTCGACAAAACGAATGTCGTTCTTTTTGAGGTCAAAGCCCAAAGCTTCAAGCGAGCCCAAATACAAATCCAAAATGTTGGACGGTGCAGGTTTCAACACCACTTGGTATTGGTAGTAATGTTGAAGTCGATTGGGGTTCTCGCCATAACGGCCGTCTTTAGGACGGCGGCTGGGTTGGACATAAGCCGCCTTCCATGGCTCTGGGCCAATGGCGCGTAAAAAAGTGGCGGTGTGCGAAGTGCCTGCACCCACTTCCATGTCATAGGGCTGCAGCAGTGCGCAGCCTTGAGCGTCCCAATAGGACTGCAGTTTCAAAATGATTTGTTGGAAGGTCAACATGGGCTAAAAATGAGAACGCCCCCGAACATCGGCGGCAACCCTTGATTTTAAAGCGCGCGAGGGCCAGACCGCCAAGAAACCACACCGAAAATTAGAACAATTGCGATGCAAAGCCACCAAAGTGGCGCCAAGCCCCATTGAGATGTCCATTGTGCATAGGGCGTGAGGCCAACACGTCCTTCAAACTCAAGCACCAAAGCGCCGCGTGTGAAGTTTGGCAAAGACGCTGTCACCTCGCCTTTGGCATCCACCAGGCCCGTTAAGCCCGTGTTGGTAGCGCGAAGAATGGGGCGCTGAAATTCCAAAGCACGCATGCGCGAAATGGCCACATGTTGGGGGATGGCGGTGGTGTCGCCAAACCACGCCAAATTGCTCATGTTCACAAAGACAGTGGGCGCCTCTTCTGGCTTGACAAAGTAGCGCGCCATTTCTTCACCAAAAAGATCTTCGTAGCAAATTTGAGGCAACAAACGCTGCCCTTGCCATTTCAAAACACCTGCAGGCGGGCGGTCTTGCGCAAAGTCACCCAAGGGCATGTTCATCATGCGCACAAACCATTGAAACAAGGGCGGTACATATTCGCCAAAGGGCACCAAGTGCAACTTGTCATAACGGTAGGCCACTTCTTCAGGGCCTAAGGCCAATGCAGAATTAATGTAGCCCAAGCCCGCTGCGCCCATGG
>CALCBL010000011.1 GCA_937897495.1 uncultured Burkholderiales bacterium | reverse complement strand
CTAAATTAAAGGGAAAACACTGAGAAAACTTTCTAAATAGCCTTCTGATTGACTCGCTTGGAAAGTTCGTCGGCAGATTCTTTACGCTCGCTATAGCGATCAACCAGATAAGATGAACTGTCTCGGGTGAGTAGCGTGAACTTCACCAACTCCTCCATCACATCCACCATCCTGTCGTAGTAAGCCGATGGCTTCATACGACCATCTTCTTCAAACTCTAAAAATGCTTTGGCCACAGAACTTTGATTGGGGATTGTGATCATTCGCATCCAGCGGCCGAGAATTCGCATTTGATTCACAGCATTGAAAGATTGCGAGCCACCGCTGACCTCCATCACAGCCAATGTTTTACCTTGCGTAGGACGTACAGCACCTAGTGACAATGGAATCCAGTCAATCTGACTTTTCATAATGCCCGTCATGGCACCGTGACGCTCTGGCGAGCACCAAACCATGCCTTCTGACCAAGCAGCTAGTTCACGCAATTCTTGCACCTTGGGATGTGTATCGGGTGCTGCGTCGGGTTGCGGCAGATTCAAAGGATCGAATACCTTCACGTCTGCACCCATGGCCTTGAGCAATCTGGATGCTTCAAGCGTCAACAACTTGCTGTACGACCGCTCACGCAAAGAACCATACAACATCAAAATTCTTGGAGGATGAGTTGATGCCAGCTTTGGCGTTAACAAGTTCTGCTGAGGTATCTTGAAGCAATTTTCATCAAGATGGGGCATTGAGTCCTTAAGCTTAGACACGTCAACCCTTCTCATCCATACAAAAAATTGTGTTTTATGAAGCAGCCTTGGGAGGGCGATGCAGCGCGCAAATTTTATTGCCAGTTGGGTCGCGAAGATAGGCTAGGTTCAAAGAACCAAAGGGCCCTTCTCTTGTGCCTGGTGGGTCTTCGCATGTGGTGCCACCATTGGCAATACCCGCAGCATGAAACGCATGAACCTGCTCCATGGTCTCTGCTAGGAAGCCAATCGTTCCACCATTGGCTGGTGTTGCAGCTTGCCCATCGAGCGGTTTGGTGATTGAGAAAGAACCCTTTGGCGTGCGATAGAAATAACGCGTTCCGTTGTTGAAGACGCCTGCTGGAATTCCCAGGGTATTCAAAACAGCGTCATAAAACTTTCTAGATGCCTCAAGGTCATTGGCACCGACCATTACGTGACTGAACATTATTTTTCCTAACTTGTTTGTTGAAATTTGTTGCTCGTAGATACGAATCTTAATGTATTTGATTGACCCTGATTTTTTGGCAAAACAATACGCCACAATCAGATTGGTATGTCAATGACTCGTACCATGGTCAATTGGCTGACCTTATTTCTTTTCAATGGATTTCAATATGACCCTACAAGGCAGTAAGCGAAAAGTCACTTACGTTGCCTCCTACGAGGCCATAGCATTCTTATTCGGAACGCTTGGCTTCTTAAGCTTCAGTGACAGCAGCCTCGAGCGTGCAGGTGCGCTAGCAGTTTTTGCATCAATCTTCGCGGTCAGCTGGAACTTTGTTTACAACGCCATGTTTGAGCGCTGGGAGGCTAGTCGCCTAACACGTGGTCGCAGTTTTGGTCGCCGTGTGCTGCACGCAGTGGGCTTTGAGCTCGGCTTTTTGGTGGTGCTAATGCCATTGGCAGCTTGGTGGCTGGATATTAGCTATTTGCGTTCTTTCATGCTCAATCTAGGCTTGAACATTTTCTTTTTTGTCTACACCTTCGCTTTTACGTGGGCCTTTGATCGTGTGTTCGGATTGCCTACTTCAGCGGCAACGTCTGAAGGCTGATTTAGGGCTGGCAATCCATGGCAAGTCATGGTGATTGACCACGACTCGCTGGCTTTAATCGGCGTTGATATTCATGGGCCCAGTGCTAAGTTGTAAAACAGCTTAAGGCCATGAAAAAAACCCAACATTTCTGACGGGGGTCTTAAAGTGATGGGCCCACCTGGACTCGCACCAGAACCTCAGAAGTGACAAGAATTAGTCCAAATGCCATCCCCAAGTGCAGCCAATCGCCAGGCATCAACCAGGGTGGCACACTTACTTTAAGGACGAATAAAACAGAACCTGCCAACATCAAGGCAGCCCCAAGTGCGCGTGTATTTTCACTGCGTTTCATCATGGCGACCAGGATGACCAGCATGCTCATGAGACCTAAGGCTTGATCATAAATTCGCATTTTGCCAAGCCCCGAAATCAACAAGCCCAGAAGCATGGCGACACCCAGAAAAATGATGGCAAATTGCTTTCGAGTCGCTACTATGGATTGAGGTGCCAGCACGCAAATGGCCAATAAGGGCAAAGCTGCGCTGGCACTTAAAAGGGTAAACAAGGGGTGCCAGGTTTCAAGCGGATAGATGCCAGAAAACCGCAAAAAACCCAACAGTGCCGGAATGGCCAACATGGTTAAGGCCATGCGGTACCCAACAGCCAATGTATTTTTAGAAGCAAGCCATGCTGCAATCAGACACAGCAACGCATCTGTAAGGGCTAGGCTGTTAATCATGACCATTGCCAGCGTTGGATAGCGTTGGACCTTGATCACGTGCTTGAGTCATGCGCCAACCAATACCAGCAATGAACAATATCATCACAACGCAGTAGCCAATGCGGACGGGCTGCGGTAGGCGCGACTGTAAGTAATAATAAACCATCAACAAGACAGAACCTAGTATGGTTCCTATAAATGCAAATTTCAGCAAACCTGAAGTGGCTGGTGTATCAAATCGGCTGAAGTGCTGAGCTTTAAATGCTTCTGTCGCATCCTCTTTTTCGGGCGTCCAAGAGGGTTTTGCAAAGATGTACATCAAGCGATGACGCCAATTAACCGCTAACTTTACTTGCTGCCAAATTTGCACATAATGTTGCAAGTTAGCCCACAAGGGGTTCCAACTTTCGATAGGCTTGCGAATGCCGTAAACAGGCTTCTCATCATCACGCTCATCTGCATAGGTGCCAAACATTCGGTCCCAGAATGAAAAGACACCCCCATAGTTTTTGTCGATGCAATAGTCATTTTGGCCGTGGTGTACGCGGTGGTTGGAGGGTGTCACCACCACATACTCCAGCCATCCTAATTTACCAACCAGCTGGGTGTGTACCCAGAACTGATAGAGAAAATCAATCAGGCCGACCACCACAAACACTTGGATGGGGTAGCCCAACAAGGCCAATGGGATGTAAAAAATCCAGCGGAACAAGAATCCCGTAGAAGACTGCCTAAGTCCCGTTGACAGATTGAACTCTTCACTGCTGTGGTGAACCACATGTGAGGCCCACATGATATTGATTTCGTGACCTGTGCGATGCACCCAGTAATAACAAAAGTCATACAGCAGCAAGGCACTGATCCAGGTCATAGGATTGCTCACATCCCATGTGAACGCCCCAAACCGATCTGTGATAAGGGTGTACATCACCAGACTGATCAGGCCGCCAATGGCTTTGGAGAACTCACTCATCATGCCTACGTTGATTGAGGTGAGGCTGTCTTTTAGACGGTAAACACTGACACCCCTTGAATGAGCAACCCACAGCTCGAACAAAATGAGCAGGAAGAAAACGGGGACGGCAAAAGCAATGGGTTTCATAGTAGCCTTACATTCAGGGACCAAAGGATTCAGAAATAAAACCTGTAACAAATCAATAGGTTAAAAGCGCTCTGCAAAAGTGTGGAAGCAAATGTGGAACAATCTCAAGAGACGATCAGTGATTCGGCAATTCATCACCTGCTGCTGCAGGCACGTTTGGCACTAAGTTTAAATAGCGATCAAAGTCGCTCCGGCTTCCCTTAGCAGCCTCTTGCTTTAAATAGTCCAAAGTCATCACTGAAGCCATCTTCTCTGACACTGCAGCAGCAATGAATTGGTTGACTGAAATTTCATCACGCTCGGCAAGTTCCCGTATTTTCTGATGAACAGAATTGGGAAGTCGAACAGTTAATGCTGTCATGATTTACTCCTGAGCAATGTCAAAAATTCTGCCGGCCTGATGGCATTGACCTTCAGTTCCGGGGCGCGCTTAAAGTCTTTTACGTTGTGCGTAATGATGTACTGACTACCTGAAGCTACAGCACACTCCAAAACCATATCGTCATCTGGATCACGCAGAAATGGACGCCACAAAAAGTGTACGTCTTGTAAGTGCGCAATCGAAGCCAAGTAACGTAAAAAGTCATTCGCATTTTCCGCACTGGCTCCTGGCGGCAAATGTTCAGCCCTAGTCAACACAGATTGCCACTCCGTATAAAGAGCTACTGACAGCGCAATTTCAAACTGGTTGCTAGGCAGCATTGAGAGCAAACAAAAGCTTGCCCCGTTACGCGACCTCGCTGCAGCGACCAAAACTGACGTATCTAGAATGACTCTCAAATGGTTATGCCGATATTTTTAGTTGCACAGGTATAACCAAATTTAACACTTTACCGATAATGGTGCAATGATCATCAGCAAAAAAGCCACTGATTTATAAAGTCAGTGGCTTCAATTTGGTGGGCCCACCAGGACTTGAACCTGGGACCAAAGGATTATGAGCAG
>CALCBL010000010.1 GCA_937897495.1 uncultured Burkholderiales bacterium | reverse complement strand
CATTTCCAAACGGGAGCCTAAGCCCGCCTGAGCTAAGACTTTATGAAGCTTGGGGGATTCAGCTTGGGGGGGCAAAACGCGCTTGGTCAGAAGTGGCGAAATGGTGCCTTCAGCTTCTTGGTCAAACTCTCCAGAAACGACGTCCTCGATGGCAATCGGCCGCAAGGGATCTTGAGACGGCGTCTCGGGTGTCTCAATCATGGTGCTGGCCTTTCGCCGCGTCTGGCATTTCTTGCGCAATGTTTGTCAGGTCTTCGGCCGCTGTCGTTTCAGTTGCTTCGATGGCATCCTCTAGAGAAAGTGAGGTCTGCGATGCATCCGCTTCAGGGGGATTCAAGCTGGCTAGAACGTCGACTTGGCCCTCTACACTGCTCAGTAAAGGCAGTTGGTCAAGGGAAGACAAACCCAAATCATCGAGGAAGTGGCGGGTGGTGGCATACAAACCAGGACGGCCGACAGACTCGCGATGTCCAATGACCTCAACCCAGCCCCTGTCTTCCAACTGTTTGATGATTTGCGTGTTGATGGTGACACCTCGAATGTCTTCCATATCGCCGCGTGTGACGGGTTGCCGATACGCAATGATGGCCAAAGTTTCCATGACAGCCCGGGTGTACTTGGGGGGCTTTTCTGGGTTCAACTTGTCCAAATAGATCCGCAGTTCAGGGCGGCTTTGAAACCGCCAACCTGTGGCAACAGAGACCAGCTCCAGGCCGCGCTCGGCCCAATCTAATTGCAACTCTTCTAGGAGTGCCTTAAGTGTGTCAGCGCCTAAAGCGTCATCGAACAACACACGCATGTCACGCACAGTGACGGGCTGAGTTGAACAAAGTAACGCTGTTTCAAGGACACGCTTGGCTTGCGCCGTGTTCATGGTGTCAATCTTCCGGGATAAATGCGCTTGAAGCGCGAATCAAGGTGCACGCACCGACTTAAAACATCAAGTTGGCGGGGGATGGAACCCACCTGCGCACCCCATTAAGGGGATTTAGGCCAATCTTTCGATCGGTCAAGCCTGAGATTCAGGATTTTTCATTGTAACTGAGGGACCAAGCTTGAAGCAAACTCTGAATATCTGCTGGCAGTGGCGATTGAAATGCTAAGGGCTGGCCCGATACGGGGTGGTCAAATGACAACAGGTCGGCATGCAAGGCCTGCCTTGGCATGAGGGGGTGCGAAGAGCCCCCATAAGTTGAATCCCCCACCAAAGGTAATTTGAGGGCGGCCATGTGAACTCGAATTTGATGCGTTCGCCCCGTCTCTAAAATGCAACGCACAAGGCTGCCTTGCTCACTTTGTGACATGACACGAAAGTGAGTTTTGGCCGTTTTTCCAGAATTTCTGGCTAAATCAACCACTGCCATCCGCAAGCGATTGGCAGGGTCTCGGCCGATGGGCAAATCAACTGTCTTTTGCGTATTACCCGTCCAAGCTTGATCACTCATGGCGACGTACTGTCGCTTGATTTCTCGGGCTGCCATTTTTTGCACCAAAGCATCCATGGCGAGGCGCGTTCTGGCAACCACCATCAAGCCACTGGTTTCTTTGTCCAAGCGATGAACGATGCCGGCTCTGGGCAATTCCATGAGGGCAGGATCTAAACCCAAAAGACCATTCATCAAGGTACCCGACCAATTTCCTGGTGCGGGGTGGACAACCAAGCCAGCAGGTTTATCGATCACCCTGAGATCGGCGTCTTCATAGACCACATCCAGAGCCATAGATTCTGGCTTGAAGGCTTGCGATTGAGGCGTGGCACGCAACTCAATTTGCCATCGCTCACCGGCTTTGACCTTGAAAGCAGACTTCAGCTGCGCCAAGCCTGCGCGGGTCACGGCGCCGTCTTCCAACAACTGCTGTAAATAACTTCTTGAAAACTCGGGTACGCCGGCCACCAGCATCCGATCCAAGCGTTGGCCATGTAACTCCGCGGGTACAAGCAGTTCACGGACCTCTGAGACCTTGGCCGTGACAGCTAAATCCAAAGAAGTTTCATCTTGAAACTCATCAACGTCGTCTAACTCTGGGGGGCTCGATATAATCAATTTGGTTTATTTCCAAGGTTGCCAGATGTTGAACATCAGATTATCGGTGCTTGCGCTAACGCTTGTCGGTTTGACCGTCACTGTTTTGTCAGGTTGCTCTAGCACGTCGGCAGATCCTACAGCAGCTTGGGCGCCCGAAAAAATTTACAGAGAAGCACGCGATGAATCAAATGCGGGTGCTTGGGACCGGGCGGCCATGCTGTTCGAAAAGCTCGAAGGTCGGGCGGCTGGTACGCCCTTGGCGCAACAGGCCCAAATCGAAAAAGCCTATGCGCAATATCGAGCCTCAGAAAAAATTCAAGCCATTGCCACCCTTGACCGCTTCCTTAAACTTCATCCCGCCAGCCCCGCTGTGGATTACGCGCTTTACTTAAAAGGCCTGGTCAATTTCAACGACAACTTAGGCTTGTTCTCATTCATTACGAGACAAGACTTGGCGGAGCGCGATCAAAAAGCTGCCAAAGACTCTTTTGAATCATTCAACGAGTTGATCACTCGGTTTCCAGACTCCAAATACTCGCCAGATGCGCGCCAACGCATGACTTACATTGTCAACACTTTGGCAACTTACGAAGTTCACGTGGCGCGTTTTTATTACAGCAAAGGCGCCTATGTGGCTGCTG
>CALCBL010000009.1 GCA_937897495.1 uncultured Burkholderiales bacterium | reverse complement strand
GAAGCCAAGGCCTACACAGATTTCATGCAACTTATGGCCTGTGCTGTGGCCTATCAAGGCGGCGTGGCTGTGGCCATTACTTTGGCTGCCATTTACGCCGAACAAGTCATTGGATTTCAGCCGCAAGAAACCATGATCCTCATTTTTGTATTGAACATTGCGGCCTTGCTTGGCGCCCTGGTGTTTGGGTATGTGCAAGATCGCATCGGTCACAAATTGGCGCTGGCGATCACTTTGGTGGGGTGGAGCATCACCTGTGTTTTGGCAGCGCTGACCACCAGCAAAGAGGTTTTTTGGTGGGCGGCTGCCTTGGCGGGTGTTTGCATGGGTTCCAGTCAATCCTCTGGCAGGGCCATGGCGGGCTTGTTCATTCCAAGCCATCGTTTGGCTGAGTTTTTTGGCTTGTGGACATTTGCCATTCGACTGGCCAGCATTGTGGGCCCATTGGGCTATGGATTGATCACCTGGTTCACGTCGGGCAATCAGCGCTTGGCCATTGGTGCCACAGCTGTTTTGTTCCTTGTCGGTTTGGCTTTGTTGTTGCCCATCAATGTGAAGCGTGGTCAAAGCAAGGCCCAAACGCATGCCTCAACGTCAGCCTAATGTCTGCATTTCGCTACCTTCAGGCCTACCCAGACAACCTGCAGTTGCAAGTGCAGAAAATCATCGATGGTCCTGGCTTGGGTGAATGGTTAAAGTCCAGGCATTCAGAGCCGCACACCATTCGCACAGACGGCGCGCTCTACAACTACGTTATAGAACTCAAAAACGAATTTTTGCGTCAGGCCGACCCCATTAACAAGGTCAGTTATGACAGCAAACTGCAAATCATTCAACATGCTTTGGGTTTGCACACCACCACCTCTCGCATTCAAGGCAGCAAACTGAAATCAAAGCGCGATATCAAAGTGGCCGCCTTGTTCAAAGAAACACCCATCGCATTTTTGCAAATGATTGCTGTGCATGAATTGGCGCACCTCAAAGTGCGCGAACACGACAAAGCTTTCTACAAACTGTGCCATCACATGGCGCCAGATTATGCGCAGTGGGAGTTTGAGCTTCGGGTGTACCTCACGCACCTAGATCAGGGTGGTGAGAGGCTTTGGGCTGCAGCTTGATGGCAGTACTCAGGCGCTAGGTCTAACCACCGAAGGGCAGCAGATTGAAGTGAGCTTAAGGCGCCCGTTGTCCAAAGTTCAATCTTTTCAGATTCGCTTGAATGAGAAGGGGCAAGAGGCACTTCAGTGGCCAGTGTGATTAAGCGTTTGGTTTGTTTCGCAACCGCTTCGCCCGTTGAAATAAGCTGTACATCAGGGCCAACCAGTTTTTGCAAAATTTCTTGCACAAAAATGTAGTGCGTACAGCCCAAAACCAAGGTGTCTATTTGAGCAGTTGCATGCCCAAAAGAGCCCATGCTCTGAACGTACTTGGCACACAACTGCGCGACCTCTGAGGTGTCGAGTAAAGATTTTTCAGTTTGCTTTTCAATGGCCAGCGCCAAGCCTTTGCAGGCTTGTAAAACAAAATGGCCTTTCTTAGGCAAAGCATCTGTTTGAACTGTCTTCAGTAAGTTGTCGAAGCGCGTGCTGTTCAAGGTGCCTTGTGTGCCCATCACGCCCACGCACCCAGTTTTCGTTTGTGCAAGCGCGGGTTTGAGAGCGGGTTCAACGCCGATAAAAGGCAGGTGAGGGTAACGAGTGCGCAAACTCTCAATGGCCACGGCTGTGGCGGTATTGCAAGCCACCAACACCGCCTTCAGGG
>CALCBL010000008.1 GCA_937897495.1 uncultured Burkholderiales bacterium | reverse complement strand
AGGTCATTCAAAGTGAAGATCAATCGATTGATCCTGTTAATGCACAGCGCTTAGTTCAAGCTATTGCAAGAACAAAATCCTTGTTGGCGCTTACAAGTGAAGCGCTAGAAGAAGGCATGGCAGCCTATGTGCAAACGATGTTTGCTTTGCTTTTGCAAGCAGGCATTGCGTTGAGTCCTAGACGATGTGCCATGTTGTATCGGGCTTGTCTGTCAGTCAACGCTGCTGCAATGGCCATAGACTCCAAAGCATCAGTCACAGACACAACTCTTTTGGCGCTCAGAAGTTCTTTGCCTCAGCGTGCGCTCGGCATTGCAATTTCTGAGGTGAAACTTCTAAGCGCTCACAAAGAGGCTATGCGTCTGATTCAACTGGCACCCAATGACCCCTTCAAGGCTATTTTGTGCGAGAGTGATCCAGTTGAAAAAATTCGACTTGCTGTAGCTGCCTACAAATTGCCAAAGCCTGAATTTTCGCGAGTGATTGCAGACGCCTTGGCGCAGTTACCTTTGGGAGGCAGAGAGGCCGCTATCGTGCATTTGTTTGAAACCGGCGCGGTAGGGCGTTTAAACGCAGCGGTTGCATCGCAAGCGGGCGATGTCTACAAAGACATTGTCGTTGCGTCGCAGTTCTCCGAAACCATACATGCCAGCAATGGAAGATTTATCACTTGGAACAAAGTCAAGTCATTACTCGCAGGGCTCAACCCCCAAGAGTTGAGAGATAACCTTCAGGCCAACACCATTGCCACATTGTTTGCCCAGAAGAAACTCGCAACGCCAGAGGATGCAGAGGCTGCCAGCAAACATTTTGTGCAAACCGACAAAGCCCTGAGGTTTGTGTGAGGGGCGTTGACAGCTGCCCGTTGCTTCACAACATGTCTTCACCGCCCAAGACGGTTGTGAAGTATGCAGGGCTTGAGGGATTGACCAAACAATCGGGCCCTGGTGGTTCGGGCGTGACAGGCATCAAATACATGAACCCTAAGGTGTTTGGCCAGGCCGTGCGGTTTTTACTTCCTAAAGAGTTTTTCGAACAGGAACCAGAAGGCATTTTGAAATTGCTGCGAATTTCTCATAACAGCAAATTCAGTAATGCAACAGAGCAGGTAGCTGCATTGATCAACCAACGCGCCAAAGAACTGCCTTTGCCGGAGGGGTGTGCAGTCATTAAAACAGATGCATCGCAAACAGAAATATGGACTGACGCTTTAAGCGTATTGGCTATTTTGACCAAATGCACAGACACGATTTGGCTGCGTTCCAAGACACCTTCATTTGCCGGTGCAAGAACCAAGCGCACTGTTTCGCTTTTGGTTCCTCCTTTATTTATCCATCACCTACCGAAAGTCTAAAAATGAACCTTTCTGACCGTATATTGGATTGCTTTCCCAGCGGCTCCTATGCTCTGAGTGGTCTCTTGCGCTTACTCGACATCGAAGAGACCACCTCTGTGCCCACCGCAGCGGTGGAATGCAAAGTACAGCCGAAGTTGCTTATCAATCCTGAGTTTGTTGCACTGCACGCGCAAACTCCAGAAAAACTATTGATGCTTGTGATGCATGAGTTGCATCACATCTTGCTAGGGCACACCACACTTTTTCCACGTATGACGGCAGAACAAAATTTTGTTTTTGACGCTGTCATCAATGGCATTGTGTGCCGCATGTTTCCAAGCCCTTAGCACACTTCATTTTTTATGGACT
>CALCBL010000007.1 GCA_937897495.1 uncultured Burkholderiales bacterium | reverse complement strand
GTGGTTTTTTGATTCATGGTTTGCAGCCGGGCCCCATGTTGTTTCAAAAAGCACCTGAAGTGGTGTATGGCCTGTATGGTGGTTTGTTCATTGCCAACATTGCCATGTTGCTCATTGGCCTTGTCATTTTGTCGCCCTGCATGTGGCTGGTCAATCGGCCCAAGCCTTACTTGATTGCTTTCATTTTGGCACTGGTCATGTCTGGCGTCTTTGCCATTCAGCAGAGTTTGTTTGATTGTGCTTTGGTCTTGCTCATAGGTGTATTGAGTTATGCCATGCGCTTGCTCAAAATTCCAGTTCTACCCATGGTACTGGGCATGGTGTTGGGCTTTATGGTGGAGTCAAATTACAGACGAAGTCTGCTCATCTCCGGCGGAGAGCACAGCATTTTTGTGACCGATACGGCCTCAGCCATTTTGTTGGGACTGTCGGCGGTGCTCTCTGCTTACTCGCTCTGGAAAGAAATCTCTGAACGTCGAAAGTCTGCCGAATGAGCCAACACCAAGATACCCAAACAGGACCGACCATTGCGCAGCAATTGGCGCAAGGCATCGTCAAAGCCCATCCAGAAAATGACGCATTAGGCCAGCACGTGGGCCAGCGTTTGATCATGGACGTGGCGGGCATTTGCATTGCGGCGCGGCATGAGTTTTATGTCAAGGCTGCCCTCAGCTCATTTGAGCAA
Organism: uncultured Burkholderiales bacterium; assembly: GCA_937897495.1. GTDB lineage: Bacteria > Pseudomonadota > Gammaproteobacteria > Burkholderiales > Burkholderiaceae_C > Limnohabitans_A. Next base: position 1,587 of record CALCBL010000007.1, on the reverse strand, counting down.
GAAGGCCACTGCACCGTGTTTGGCTTTGAGCAAAAGTGCGGCGTTGAAGGCGCTGCGTTTGTCAACGGCATTGCCGCACACGGTGAAGACTTTGACGACACCTACGAAGGCGGCCCTGTGCATGCCGGCGTGGTCATTGTGCCCGCCTTGTTGGCCGCTGCCGAGCGCCATGCCTTGTCGGGTGAAGCTTTGCTTCGGGGTGTGGCCTTAGGCGTAGAAGTGATGTGCCGTTTGTGCGCCGTGGCGCCCACACGTGTGCACAAAGCTGGCTTTCATCCCACCGCTGTTTTTGGGGTGATGGGCGGAGTGGCCGGACTGGGTGCAGCACTCAAGTTAACCGAAGAACAACTGGTCAATGCCTTTGGCATTGCAGGCAGCATGGCTGGCGGCATCATTGAGTATTTGGCCGATGGTTCGTGGACCAAGCGCATGCACCCAGGCTGGGCGGCGCAGTCGGCGTACCGCGCGGTGCGCATGGCGCAAGCGGGCTTCAAAGGACCCGCCACCGTGTTTGAAGGGCACCATGGTTTGTTCCATGGTTTTGCCAACACCACCGACGGCAACTTTGAGGCCATGATGAAAGACTTTGGCCAGTCTTGGATTTGGACCACCATTGCATTCAAGCCCTACGCATGCGGCACCATGGCGCATCCGTTCATTGATTGTGCGCGTTTGATTCGACAAGAATTGACAACGCAAGGTGTGGCCTTGACCGAGATCGATCGCATTGAGTGTGAGACGGCTGAAGGCATCTTGCATCGTTTATGGGAACCCTTGTCGTTGAAGCACTCACCCCCCAATGCTTATGCTGCCAAGTTCAGCATTCCGTATGCCATTGCCGCGGGCTTGATGCTCGACGATGCGGGCTTAGAGGCCTACACAGAAACAGTGGTGCAAGGTGCAGACATTCGTGCGCTGGCGGCCAAGGTGAGTTACATCGTTGACCCCAACAATCCATACCCCAAACAATTCACGGGCCATGTGCGCGTGCATTTGAAAAACGGCCAAGTGCTGGAACAGCGTCAAGGATTTTTCAAAGGCGGTGTTGATCACCCCATGTCAGATGCTGACCTGCTGCAAAAGTTCAAAGCCAATTGCAAATTTGGTGGCTTGGATGAAGCGCAAACGGCGGCTATTTTGTCGCAGGTCAATGGCTTGTTCAAAGCCAGCGCCGTATCTCTTACGAGTTTGTCAGTCAAATAAGCCAAGCGCAGTGAATTCAATTTAAAAGCAATCAAAGTAAAGCATGACAACTCTCAAGCCTGATCAAAAAGTGGCGCTGGTCACGGGCGCAGGCCGCAACATTGGTCGCGCCATTGCGCACGCGCTAGCCAAGCAAGGCTTTGCTTTGGCCATCAATGTACGTGCTTCCGTCAGTGAAGGTCAAGCGGTGGTAGATGAATTGCTGGCGCTGTGTACGCCCGCCATACTTTGCGTGGCAGACGTCACCGACAGGCACAGCGTGCAAGGCATGATGGACTTGATTGAATCAAATTGGGGTCGCTTAGATGTGGTGGTGAACAACGCTGCCATTCGCCGCGAAGCACCCCTAGAGCAAGTGTCGGTAGAAGACTGGCAGCGTTGTTC
>CALCBL010000006.1 GCA_937897495.1 uncultured Burkholderiales bacterium | reverse complement strand
TTTGAACGTCTGTTACCGGCGCCTCTAGACGGTAAAGATTTGAACCCCTTGCTTCAAGACCCTGGTCTGGTCATTCACCCGCCCATGTTGTACATGGGCTATGTCGGTTTTTCTGTGGCCTTTGCTTTTGCTGTGTCGGCTTTGCTGTCGGGCCGAATGGATGCAGCGTGGGCGCGTTGGTCTCGGCCATGGACCATTGTTGCTTGGATTTTCATGACGGCGGGCATTGCCTTGGGTTCATGGTGGGCCTATTACGAATTGGGCTGGGGCGGTTGGTGGTTTTGGGATCCGGTCGAAAACGCATCCCTCATGCCTTGGTTGTTTGGCACCGCCCTTATTCATGCGCTCATGGTCACAGACAAGCGCGGCGGCTTCAAAGCTTGGTCGGTGTTGCTGGCCATCGGCGCTTTTTCACTGTCGCTGTTGGGCACCTTCTTGGTTCGATCCGGTGTGCTCACATCGGTACATGCTTTTGCCTCCGACCCCAAGCGAGGCGTTTTCATTCTGATTTTCTTGGCAGTGGTGGTGGGTGTTTCTTTGACTTTGTTTGCTTGGCGCGCACCCAAAGCCACACTGGGTGGCAAGATGGGTTTGGTGTCGCGCGAGTCCATGCTGATTGCCAACAGTGTCTTGTTGGTGGTGGCTACGGGTGCTGTGTTGTTGGGCACCATTTACCCCCTCATTGTCGATGCGCTTAATTTGGGCAAACTCTCTGTGGGTGCGCCTTACTTCAACGCAGTGTTTGTGCCCCTCATGGTGCCGGTGGTGTTTTTGATGGTGCCAGGTGGCATTGCGCATTGGCGCGAAGCGCGGTGGGCACAGTTGGGCCACGATTTGCGTTTGCCTGCATTGGCCGCTGTTGTGGCGGGTGTTGCAATTTGGACGCTGACCGAGCGCGGCACTTGGCTTACCGGCATGGGCATGGCCTTGGCCACTTGGGTGGTGGTAGGTTTGCTCATGCAAATTTTCATTCGCATGAAAAAGCCAGGTCGCATTCCGCCTTCATTTTGGGGCATGCACTTGGCGCACTTGGGCATTGCAGTGATCACGGTGGGCATCACCATGGTGAAAAGTTATGAAGTCGAGCGCGATGTGCGCATGGGCTTGAACGATACCGTGACCATTGAAAACTACAGCTTCGAGTTGACGGGGGTCTCGGATGTGGATGGCCCCAATTACAAAGCCCTTCGCGGTGATGTCAAGGTCACCAAAGACGGCAAATACCTTGAAATGTTGTATCCCGAGAAGCGCAAGTATTTTTCTTCCGCCATGCCCATGACCGAGGCTGGTATCGACTCTGGCTTGTTCCGCGATTTGTATGTTTCTTTGGGGGAGCCCATTGAAGGTGAACGCCTGCAGTGGAGTGTGCGCGTTTTTTACAAGCCCTTTGTATCTTGGCTTTGGTACGGCGCTATTTTGATGGTCTTAGGTGGTTTGTTGGCCGTGAGCGATCGACGCTATCGCAAGTCTGCCAACACTTTGGCTTAAGCACATTTAACCCAAACCCCTGCAGATGTTCACACTCAGAAAGTTGTCGTGAAAAAGTTTTTAATTCCGTTGGGACTGTTTTTGGGCCTGGTGATTTTTCTGGCAGTTGGCCTGAACCGAGATCCGCGCGAAATACCTTCACCTTTGGTTGGCAAGCCGGCGCCCGCATTTTCCTTGAACACACTTGACGCCAATGCGCCCAAGTTCGGACCTCAAGACATGAAGGGCAAAGTATGGATGCTCAATGTGTGGGCCACTTGGTGTGTGGCGTGCCGAGAAGAGCACCCTGTGTTGGTTGCTTTCTCTAAAGCCAATCAACTGCCTATTGTTGGTTTGAGTTACAAAGAAGTTCAGCCGCAAGACGAGCCAGCCGGCAAGAAGTTCACGCCCGAAGAAAAACTGCAATTTGCGCGTGATCGAAGCGCTCTTTGGCTCAAGCGACACGGCAACCCTTATGTGCTGTCTGCCGTGGATTTGGATGGCCGGGTGGGCATTGACTATGGTGTCTATGGTGTTCCCGAAACCTACGTCATTGATAAAGAAGGCGTCATTCGATACAAGCGGGTGGGCGTGGTCACGCCCGAGTTGTTGCAGTCAACCATCTTGCCTTTGGTGCAGAAATTGAGCGCCTCTTAAGGGCGTGTGAAAGACAGCATGAATTTGCAATCTGTATTTTTGAAGTGGGTGTGTCTGGCAAGTTGGCTCTTGTTGTCTTGCCTTGCCCCCTTGCAGGCCAAGGAAGCAGTTCTTTCGGCTGAAGACCCTGTCCTTGAAAAGCGCTTGATTCACATTTCTGAAGAATTACGTTGCATGGTGTGTCAAAACGAATCGCTGGCTTCCTCGCGTGCAGAGTTGGCCAACGACTTGCGCGAAGAGGTTAGAAAGCTCATTCGGGAAGACAAAAGCGACTCGCAAATCAAAGAGTACTTGGTCACCCGCTATGGCGACTTCGTACTTTACAAACCTGAAGTCAAGCCTCTCACTTGGGTCTTGTGGTTTGGCCCCTTTTTGTTGTTGGTCATCGCCATCATGGGCATGGCGTATTACTTGCGGCAACGTCAGGGTGCACAAAAAACCAGCCCTGTCTTGAGCGATGAAGATCGACGCAAAGTACAAGAAATTTTGAAATCTGGAGATGCGCCATGAATGCCAGCATGTTGTTTGT
>CALCBL010000005.1 GCA_937897495.1 uncultured Burkholderiales bacterium | reverse complement strand
GGCACACCACAGCAATGTTTTTGCATCTCGAGCGCCTGCGTAATAGGCGATGGCAGCAACAAACAACCCAATGCTCACGACAAACCCCAGCACAGGCACAATTGCCACAAAAGTAGCAAGCAGGGTAAGCAAACCAAGCGCTTTCAAATGCGGGTGCTTACTGCCGCCTGCCTCAGTTTCTTCTTCGCTCACTTCGGCCTCTTGCTTTGTCTTCAACCAGGACTTCAAAAACAAAAACAGTGAAGCCGCCAACATCAAGTACCCAATGGCGGTGGGCACGCCGGCAACACCCACGGCATCCGCTAACAAGCTGTCTTCAATCAGGCTGGCTTGATAAATATACACAGAAGAAACAGCCATGCCCAAGCAGCCGGTCAACCGATCTTTATGCTGTTCGATCATTTGATCAGGCCCATCTCTTTGAAGTCGGCGGCAGTTTCTTGCGCCACCTCTTGAATGAATTTACGCGCGGCCTCACGACCTAAAAGCATTGGCGTCAAGTGGTCTTTTTGATATTCCACTTTGTAAGCTGGCAACTCAAGAACTTTGCGAGCCGCGTCCTCCCATGCCTTAGCGATACTGTCTGGCACACCCTTAGGGCTTGCCAAGCCCCTGAATTTGCGAATCACAACGTCATACCCTTGCTCCTTGGCTGTAGGCAATTGCGGCAGGCCCGCCAAGCGCTTGTCTGAAAGTGTGGCGAGCAAGCGCACCTTGCCAGCCTCAAGTTGGCCTTGCAGTTCTTGTATTTCACCAATGCCAATGTCATAGGTGCCATTGAGCACACCAATCATCATGTCACCGCCACCGTCATGGCTCACGATCGGCACTTTGACGTTGGCCGCACGTGCCAATTTTTCCATGCCAATTCGTTCAAGGGATGCTGGGTTGGCTGCGCCCCAACGTGATTTGCCCGGATTGGCTTTTGCAAATGCCATGACGTCTTGCAAAGATTTATAGGGCGAGTCTGCTCGCGTAAAGACCACCTCAGGGTCTGTAAAAACAATCAACATGGGATCCAAGCCGTCATACCCAACAGATGGTTTGGACAGCAAGCTTGTTTGAATGTAGGTCGGCGTTGTGCCATAGAACATCGAGCCATCGGTGGGGCCTTTGGCAACGTGGGCAATGGCTTTGGCGCCACTGCCGCCTCGAATGTTTTCAACCGCCATGTTGGTTTTCATGATGGGCGACATGTGTTTTGACAATTCGCGCAAGAACACATCCGTGCCTCCCCCCGGGCTTGAATGGGTGACCAAAGTCACACGGCTGACAGGATAGGCTATCGCATTGCTAGGTTGCGCAACAACGCTGGTGATGGCGCTGAAGGCCAAACTGAGGGCCAGCGTGGTTTTTAAAAAAACAGTGCGTTTCATTGGGGTCTCCCTTGATCGAAAAAAAGTCTCGAGGCATCTAGCAACGAGTCCGGGCTGGCTGATACTTACTTCGTCAAACTTTTGAGCAATGCCTTCAAATCTTTTTGAGCGGCCAAACTCATGCACAAGTTCCAAGCTTCTTCTGTTTTTTGCGCACCCAAAATTG
>CALCBL010000004.1 GCA_937897495.1 uncultured Burkholderiales bacterium | reverse complement strand
CAAAATAGGTCGAAAGAAGCGCACGCCATTACGCTCAAAGCGAGGCGCCATGCCCGACAAACCCGGCAAACCCGCGCCGCGACTGAGCGCGATCAAGACCGTCTCTAGTTGATCCTGTGCATGCTGCGCCAACAGGACGACCGCGGCATTCACCTGTTTGGCGACCGTGGCTAATGTGTCATACCGAATCGCACGCGCTTGCGCCTCAAGACTTTGGCGAGGACCGCACGCAACCGTCACCCGCCTGACCTCCAAAGGCACTGCCAGCGCTCGACACGTTCTCGCACAGTGCGCCTCAAAATCAGCAGCAGCTGTCTGGAGTTGGTGGTTGATGTGAATGGCAACGACGCGGTCGGGGTATGCCTCGCATGCGGCCAGCAGGAGGGCTGTCGAGTCCGCGCCACCACTGAACGCTACCGCGACTCGCCCTGTAATGGGCGGTAGCGGCAGGCACGGGTTATTTGACGCCTCAGGCGTCGCGGTCGTTGAAGCGGCCATAGCTTTGCAGCCGCTCGTACCGTCGGTCCAGCAGCTCCGATGGCTTGAGGTCACTGACCTGACGCAGGGCGTCAGTGAGTGCACGCTTCAGTGTCGCAGCCATTTGTTTGTGGTCACGGTGGGCACCGCCCATAGGCTCATTGACGATTTTGTCAATCAAACCCAGCGTTTTGAGGCGCGGCGCAATGATGCCCAACGCTTCTGCAGCGACTTCTGCTTTTTCGCTGGTTTTCCAAAGAATAGAGGCACACCCCTCAGGGCTAATGACCGAGTAGACCGCGTGTTGCAGCATCAATACCTGGTCCGCCACCGAGATAGCCAAGGCCCCGCCTGAGCCGCCTTCGCCAATGATGGTGGTGATGATCGGGACCTCCAATTGCGCCATTTCAAAGATGTTGCGACCAATGGCTTCACTTTGCCCGCGTTCTTCCGCATCAATACCGGGGTAAGCGCCCGGCGTGTCAACAAAGGTGAAAACAGGGAGCTTGAACTTCTCGGCCAGTTTCATCAAACGCAGGGCCTTGCGATACCCCTCAGGCTTGGTCATGCCAAAGTTGCGCAGCGCGCGCTCTTTGGTGTCTCGGCCTTTTTGCTGGCCCAACACCACACAGGGCTGCCCGTTGAAACGCGCCATACCCCCCACGATGCTCAGGTCGTCAGCGAAATGCCGATCGCCGTGCAACTCCACGAAATGCGTGAAGATGTGGTTGATGTAGTCGAGGGTGTAGGGCCGCTCGGGATGACGGGCGATTTTGGTCACTTGCCAGGGGGTGAGCTTGGCGTAGATGTCTTTTGTGAGTTGTTCGCTCTTCTTCGAGAGTTGCGCGATTTCTTGGGAGATATCAACCGCAGACTCAGATTGAACGAAACGCAATTCGTCGACCTTGTTTTCCAACTCCGCAATGGGCTGTTCGAAATCTAGAAAGTGCTTTTTTGCCATATTGAATTCTTCACCCGTAAAGGGGTCCGCTGTTTTGTCTTATCGCGCCGTTGCCCTCGCAGGGGCTCAGTAGGCGACAGGCTCGGGGTCCAACGAGCGCCAAATATACCAAGTCGCCACACTTCGATACGGCTCCCACGCCCGCGCCAAGTCCCTCACCTCGCTGCGACTGACGGGTTCCCCCGAAAAATACAGCTTACTGATGCCATTTAGCAAGCCCACATCATCCAAGGGCAAGACGTCAGGGCGCAGCAGGTAGAACATCAAGAACATCTCAGCGGTCCAGCGACCGATCCCTCGAATCGCGACCAACTCGGTGATGATGGCCTCGTCCTCCATCAAGTGCCACTGCTTGACACTGACCTTGCCGGTTTGGAAGTAAGTTGCCAAGTCCTGCAGGTACTCCACTTTGCGGGCACTCAGGCCCGCACCCCGCATATCTTCAGTGCTGAGCTTCAGAACTTGCGCAGGCTTAACCGTTTTCATGAGGCCACTGAACCGGGTCCAAACCGATTGCGCTGCTTTGACCGAAATTTGCTGTCCCACGACGCTGCGGGCCAAGGTGACGAAAGGGTCACCTCGCGTTTCCATTGCAGCGCCCGGAAACTTAGGCACCAATCGCCTCAGGACGCGGTCTTTGCGCATGAGGTGCTCACATGCAGCGGCCCAATATGCCGGGGCAGTTTCTGGCGTCGCTGCAGCTTTGGTACTCATGCGCGTTCCCAAGTCGTGCCCGTCGGGCTGTCTTTCAAGACCACCCCAACGGCGAGTAGTTCTTGACGAATTTCATCGGCTCTAGCGAAGTTTTTGGCCGCCTTTGCAGCCGCGCGCTCTGCGATGAGGGCTTCAACGTCCAAGCCGCCGCTGGACGCCTCATCCTGACCACCTTGCAAGAATTGTTGTGGATCGGTTTGCAACAAGCCCAGCACGCCGCCCAGTCGGCGCAACCACTGCGCGAAGGCCACATCACCGGTTTTGTTGATGTGGGCGGCCAGGTCAAAAAGTACCGCAATCGCGCCTGGGGTTCCAAAATCCTCATCCATCGCCGCTTTGAACGCTTGCGTGTAATCGTTGGCGGCCCAATCGATGGGGGTCGACATGTCGGAATCAATTGCAGGCAAATTCGGCACGCTCGCCAACGCGGTGTACAGGCGCTTAAGGGCGCCTTTGGCATCGCGCAAATGGGCGTCGCTGTAGTTGAGCGCGCTGCGGTAGTGGGCGCGGATGATGAAGAAACGCACTGTTTCGGCGTCAAAGGACTTGAGCACCTCACGGATCGTGAAGAAATTACCCAGACTTTTAGACATTTTTTCGTTGTCTACACGCACAAAGCCGTTGTGCATCCAGACCTGAGCCATGGGCTTGCCGGTCACCCCTTCAGTTTGGGCAATCTCGTTCTCGTGATGCGGGAACTGCAAGTCCGCCCCACCGCCGTGGATGTCAAATTGCTCGCCTAAAAGCGCACAACTCATGGCGGAGCACTCGATGTGCCAACCGGGACGACCCGCACCATAGGGGCTTTCCCCCTTGGCTTCTGCC
>CALCBL010000003.1 GCA_937897495.1 uncultured Burkholderiales bacterium | reverse complement strand
TATGCAAAAGATATTGGGCCAGCAAATTGTGGTGGACAACACGGCAGGCGCATCTGGCGCCATCGGCACCGCCAAGGTGGCAAGGTCCAAACCAGATGGCTATTCGCTACTCATGATTCACGTGAGTCACGCCACCAACATGGCCATGTACAAAAATTTGAGCTACCACCCCGTGGATGATTTTGAGCCCATTGGATCGGCCACCAGCGGCCCCATGGTGATTGTTGCAAGAACTGAATTTCCGCCTAAAGACTTGAATGAGTTCGTGGCTTACCTCAAAACCAATCAGAAAAAAGTCAGTTTGGCCCATGCGGGCGTAGGCTCTGCTTCCCACCTTTGTGGCTTGATGATGATGAACGTCTTAGGGGTTCAATTGAATGAAATTCCCTACAAAGGCACCGGTCCCGCACTGACCGACTTAATGGGTGGCCAGGTTGATATTTTGTGCGATCAAACTTCGGGCACCGTGCCTTCAGTGAAGAACGGCAAAATCAAAGCCTATGCGGCGGCTGGCAAAAACAGATTGCCGTCCTTACCCGACACACCTGCCATTGCAGAAGCTGGCGTTAAAGGCTTTGAGATCAACATTTCCTTTGGCCTTTATGCACCCAAGGGAACACCCAAACCTGTTTTAGAAAAACTCACGGCTGCATTGCAAAAGTCTGTCACCGACCCCGACGTGATCAAGCGCTTGGATGGCATGGGCGTGTCGGCTGTCAGCATTGAGCAGGCGACGCCAGCCGCATTGAGAGCCCATTTGAAAAATGAAATTGACACCTTGGGCGGGTTGCTGATCAAAGCTGGCGTGCAAGCAAACTGAAGTTTCAAAATTGATTTGACGGGGATCAAGGTATGACGATGGACAGAAGAAAATGGTTTGTGGGTGCGTCGTCACTGCTCCTTACAAAAACACTCCTCGCACAATCAGACAGCACTCATGGGGCTCATGGCCAACATGGTGCGCATCCTGCGCTCCCTAAGGCCAACCCCTCGCCAGAGCCCTACGCCAAACTCCAAGGCGGTGTGCCGCATCATTTAACAGCTGATCAAGAGTCACAACGCTCGTTCACGAGTCCTGCACCTAAGGGGCCTTCAGGTCGTTGGATCACACGTGCTTCATTGCCCATTCCGCGCAGCGAAATGGCATGGGCCACTGAATGGGCAGGCAGGCTTCATGTCATAGGCGGCTATGGCGAAGGGCGCGTCGACAGGGGCTACCACCATGTCTATGAACCTAAGGCCGATCAATGGCATTTGGCGGCCCCACTCCCTCGAGGCGCTAACCATGTGGCCGTTGTCTCCCTTGAAGGTCGCATCTATGCGTTTGGCGGCTTCATTGAACAAAATCGAAATCCAGACAACCACGCCTATGTCTATGAAGTCTCGCAAGATAAATGGACATCGATTGCGCCACTGCCAAGACCCAGAGGCGCTGCTGCCGCCGTTGCATTGAATGGCAAACTGCATTTGATAGGAGGCGCCTCATCGCCCACAGATGAACGCGCCAGCGTGGGTTGGCATGAAGTTTACGATCCAAAGACAGATCAATGGTCTCGCAAGAAAGCGTTGCCAGGTGCTCGTGATCATGTGGGATGTGTGGCCTACAAAGGCCGGATCCACATCATTGGCGGAAGATTCAACACGTTTGAATACAACACCGATTTGCATCAGGTGTACGTACCAGAAAGAGACACTTGGGAAGTACTGGCACCTTTGCCCATCGCGCGTTCAGGCCATGGCTTGGTTGTTTACCGTGATCGCTTTTATGCCATGGGCGGCGAAGGCGGCATCATCAATCGGCCAGGACAACAAACCGTGTTTGGACAAATGGAAAGTTACGACCCTGCTACCAACACTTGGCAATCACACGCCGCCATGCCCATACCGCGTCATGCTGTGGCGGCCGTCACCATCGGTGATTGGATTTATGTGGCGGGGGGTGGTGCCGTTTTGGGGGGCAGCGTGCAATCTGCGGTGCACGAAGCATTTACGCTAAGCGGTACTTGAAAACCAAGTTCTAATTGACTGTGGCGCCCGAATCGCGAATGACCTTGCCCCATTTGTCGTATTCACTTCTAAGGTACTTGCCGAACTCATCCGGGGAATTGGGCGTTGCCTCCATTCCCGAGATTTGCAACTGTTGCTGAACTTCGGGAAGATTCAACATTTTGACAATTTCGCTATTGAGTTTTACCACGATGTCCGCTGGTGTGCCAAGAGGCGCCATCAAACCTACCCAAGAAAGTGATTCAAAGCCTGGCAAACCTGCTTCGGCAACCGTTGGCACATCAGGCATTTGCGGCGAGCGCTGGGACGTTGTCACTGCAAGTGGCTTCAGTCGTCCAGATTTGACATGCGGAATCACGATGGGTGTGCCAGGAAACCCTAGCTTCACAACACCCGCCACCAGATCCTGCTGCGCCGGCGCACTTCCCTTGTAAGGTACATGAGTGAGCTCGATGCCAGCCAAGTGGGCAAAGTAAGCGCCCGTCAAATGTTGAAGACTGCCGTTACCTGAGCTTACGTAATCAATCTTGCGAGGATTGGCGCGGGCCAGCGCAATCAGTTCTTTGACCGAATTAACACCCAGTGATGGATGTACCGACAAAACATAAGGCCCCGAAGCAATCCGTGCGATGGGTGCGAAATCATTCAGTGTGTTGTAGGTGAGGTTTTTGTACATGTTACCGGTGATCACATGCGG
>CALCBL010000002.1 GCA_937897495.1 uncultured Burkholderiales bacterium | reverse complement strand
CAACGTACTCACCGATACTATTTTTTTTAAAATTTGCTGTCTCAACATTACAAGTCTCCCTTGATTAAAAAGTCATAAAAACCAACCAGAACCAAAATTTTTTTAAACCACTACAGCTCAAATGTAGAAATTGATTGGCATCCTCCAAAGTGCCATTACAGAAACTCCACCATACCAATTTCAAAACACCTTCGCAAGCTTAAATTCGCGCCACCACACTTTTGGTCTTGCAATAACTCCCTACCGCCTCCAGCCCTTTCTCGCGACCAAAGCCAGAGTGTTTATTGCCACCAAAAGGGACCGCAATACCTCCCGCAAAATACTCGTTCACATAAACCTGACCGGCATCGATCTGCTGCGCCAATCGATGCGCTGCACTCAAGTCCTTGGTGAAAACCCCTGCTACCAAGCCAAACTCTGTGCCATTGGCCAAATGAACTGCTTCTTCCATGTCGGCGAATGTTTGAATGCAAAGGACGGGGCCAAATATTTCCTGTTGCACCGCAGCATCAAGCAAGGGCACCCGGTCCAACAAAGTGGGTTCGTAAAACCAACCCAGCCCTGTAGCGGGGTCGGTCGAAATCTGGCCACCGCAAAGCACCTGAATGCCTCGCGATTTGGCCGACTCAACATGGCCAGACACACGCTTTAATTGCAACTCAGAGTTGACGGGGCCCATACCTGAATTTCTAAGGCCGTGTCCTAAGTGAATGGCTTTGGTTTTTTTCAAAACCTTTTCTATCAGCGCATCGTGAATTGAGTCATGTACCAGCAAGCGAGAACCCGCTGAACATATCTGACCTGCATTTTCAAAAATGCCTGCAATCACATTGTCAGCTGTGAGTTCTAAATCGCAATCAGCCAACGCCACAATAGGCGACTTTCCGCCCAATTCCAAAAGTACGTGTGTGATGTTGGACGCCGCCACACGCATCACATCGATGCCTGTGGTGACAGAGCCTGTAAACGTGATGTGATGAACGCCAGGGTGCTTCACCAAGGCCGCGCCAGCGGCCTGCCCCGTCCCTGTGATGACATTGAAAACACCTTTTGGCAAACCCGCTTCGATGCACAACTCAGCCAACATCAATGCGGTTAAGGGCGTTTGCTCTGCAGGTTTTGCAACCACTGTGCAGCCAGCAGCCAGTGCTGGAGCAATTCCTCTGGCTGCCGTTGAAAGTGGGTAATTCCAAGGAATGATGTGAGCCGTTACACCCAGGGGTTCATTCAATGTGTAAGCCACATAATCGGGTCCGAGTGGAATGCTGATGCCTTGGTATTTATCGGAAGCGCCCGCATAGTAATCAAAACAATTGGCCGCACCCGCCACATCACCCATCGCTTCACCTAAGCGTTTGCCAGAGTCCA
>CALCBL010000001.1 GCA_937897495.1 uncultured Burkholderiales bacterium | reverse complement strand
TGTCATACAGCAACTTCTAAAGTCTAGGCTTTTATTTCAATTCGGCACTGTTGATTAAATTCAACAGTGCTTTTTTTATCCTGTGGCAAAAAATGATTTCTTTTAAATTTTCATCTGTTCGAACTTTATTCAGTCTTGCAACCTCAGCTGTTGTTCTGTGCGCTACCAATTCGTTTGCACAATCAGTGGCATCACTTGGCCCTAATGGCTATCCAAACGCTGGACGAGTCTCTATTGTTGTACCCTTCGCTCCTGGGGGCGCGACAGATATCATTGCCAGACTTTTGGCAGATGAGTTGAGTAAAAAGTGGGGTGCTGCCGTGATTGTTGAAAACAAAGCGGGTGCAGGCGGCGGTATCGGTACCGAATTTGTTGCTCGCGCCAAAGCAGATGGCTACACATTGCTTTTGGGAACGCAAACTGCTTTGTCAGTTAACCCTAATCTGATTAAAAAATTAAGCTACAACGTTGACAAAGATTTTGCGCCTATTACACAACTTGCAGACACACCACTGGTTCTGTTAGCAAGTAACAAATCGGGGGCAAAAAATGTTCAAGAATTGATTGGCATTATCAAATCGAAACCTGATGCGGTTTCTTATGGCACCAGTGGCATGGGAACGTCTCAGCATTTGACAACACTCATGATGCTGAATCGTATTAACGGTAAAGCTGTTCATGTGCCCTACAAAGGCAGCAGTCAGTCGCTTGCTGATCTAGCAGGCAATCAAATTGACATGCAATTTGACAATGCTGCTACGGCATTTGCAATTTCGAACAATGGCCAAGCAAAAGCACTGGCCGTGACAGGCCAAACAAGGTCAAAACTCAGACCAGAGTTGCCGACACTGTCCGAGTCTGGAATTCCTGGTTTTGAAGCACTTACGTGGCTAGGTCTGTTGGCACCAGCAGGAACACCCCAAAAAATAGTGAGTTTTATCAACAAAGAAGTCGTGAGCGTTTTGGATTCACCAAATGTGAAGCTCAAGCTTGCAGCCCAGGAGTTCTCGCCCAAGCCAACAAGCCCAGAGGCATTTCGCAAATTCATTCAGGATGAAACTCAGAAATTTGCAGAACTCATTAAAACAAATGGGTTAACGATAGATTAAAGCGTTTACTTACCTAAAGTCTTGCTAACTGTGACCTGCAGTCCGAGTTAATAACCTCACTGATTGCGCTTTAGATAGCGTCCAGACTCTGGACACCCCTTACCTGTCCAGAGCAGCCCAGGCGTCCAGCTCTGGACACCCCCTAACCGTCAAGAGCAAACCAAGCGTCCAGAGTCTGGACGCTTTGATACCGGCCAGAGCACCTTGACCGTCATGTTTCTGGACGCTCTTCTTGGCCGTAATTGAGTTGTCCATTTGC